>JALOSQ010000039.1 GCA_025458335.1 Ideonella sp. | reverse complement strand
GGCCTCCCCAAAGCTGCGCGCACGCTGGGGTCTTTTAAGGGACGCCGTGTTCCAGGCCTTCTGGATTAAGCTTTGCTGAATGGAAGGCGTCACCTTGCGCCAACTCCGGGTGCTCGTGGCCGTGGCCCGGCACCTGAGCGTCACGCGCGCCGCGGAGGAGCTGGGCTTGACGCCGCCTGCCGTCTCGATGCAGCTCAAGGCGCTCGAACGGCAGGTCGGCCTGCCGCTGTTCGACCGCACCGGCCGCGCGGTCACCCTCACCAGCACGGGCGAGTACCTGCTGAGCTATGCGCGGCGCGTCCTGGCCACGCTCAAGGATGCCGACGACGCCATGGCACGCCTGCGCGGCCTGCAGGGGGGCCGCGTGACGATCGGCATCGTCGGCACGGCGCAGTACTTCATGCCGCGCCTGGTGGCCGACTTCCAGGCCGACCACCCGGGCGTCGACCTGCAGTTGCGCGCGGGCCCGCGCGACCTCGTGGTGACGCTGCTTCAGCGCCACGAAGTGGACCTCGCCGTCATGGGCCGTCCACCACGCGACGCCGCCACCCACGCCGAGCCTTTCGCGCTGCATCCGCACGTGCTCGTCACGCCGCCCCGCCACCCGTTCGCGACGATGCCGCAGGTGCCGCTGGTGGCGCTGGCCCGCGAGGGCTTCATCGTCCGGGAGCCGGGCTCGGGCACGCGCGCCGCCTTCGACGAGTTCGGCGCCGAGCACCAACTGGTACCGCGCGTGCTGATGGAGATGGATGCCAACGAGACCATCAAGCAGGCCGTGATGGCGGGCATGGGCGTGAGCCTGCTGAGCCTGCACACGGTGGGCCTGGAGTTGCAGCACGGGCTGCTCGCCACGCCGGAGGTCGAGGGACTGCCGATCGTGCGGCGGTGGTACGTGGTGCGCAACCAGGGCAAGCTGCTGTCGCCGGCGGCCGAGGCCCTGCATGACTTCGTGCTGCAGCGAGGAGAAGGCCTGCTCGGCGAGATGTTCCCGCTCACCGTGGCGGGCGCGGCCCTGCGCCGGTTCGGCCTGCGGAGCGCCGGGCCGGGCGCTGCGGCCGGCGGGGCCCCGGGCGGGTGAGGCCGGCCACGGCGCGTTCCCGCGTGCGCCGCCCCCCCGCGGCCGGCCAGCGGACCGGCCGGCCCAGCGTCAGAAGTGGATGCCGCGCATCATCTGCGACAACGCGATCGCCTCGGCCGACAGCGCCGGCTTGGCCGCCTTTTCGCCCTTGAGGTCGCCACGCGCCGCGGCGCTCTCGGGGAACATGCGGAACGTGGTGTTCATGATGATCTGCGTGACCCGCGGCGCCAGCGCGTGCAGCACCGCGCCGAACACGCCGAGCCGCGTGGCCACGCGCACCGGCTTGCCCACGCAGGCCTGCACCACCATGTCGGCGGCCTCCTCCGGGTCGAGCAGCGGCATGCTCTTGTAGATCTCGGTGGGCGCGGTCATCGGCGTGCGCACCAGCGGCATGTTGACGGTGGTGAAGGTCACGCCCTGGTCGGCGAACTCGCTCGACGCACACGCGGTCCAGGCATCGAGCGCGGACTTGCTGGCCACGTAGGCCGAGAAGCGCGGCGCGTTGACCAGCACGCTGATCGAGCTGATGTTGACGACATGCCCCTTCTTCTTGGCCACCATGCCCGGCAGCAGGCCCATCGTCACGCGCAACGCGCCGAAGTAGTTCAGCTGCATCGTGCGCTCGAAATCGTGGAAGCGGTCGTAGCTCGACTCGATGGCACGCCGGATCGAGCGGCCGGCGTTGTTGATCAGGAAGTCGACCCCCGCAGCTCTCGGCGTTGGCGATGTCCACCGTGTAGCTGAACACCTGGGGCGAGGCGACGCCCTTGTCCTTGGCGTAGGCGACGATCTCCTTGACCGCCTCGGCGAGCTTGGCCTCGTCGCGGGCACAGATGATCGTGACCGCACCGGCCTCGGCGAACCGGCGCGCCGCCGACAGGCCGATGCCCGAGGAGCCGCCGGTCACCAGCACCACCTTGCCGCCGACCGCGCCCTTCAGGCTGCGGTCGATGAACAGGTCGGGGTCGAGGTGGCGCTCCCAGTAGTCCCACAGCACCCAGGCGTAGTCGCGTCGAGCTCGCGGCGATCGAAGCGGGTGGGGTAGTTGACGAAGGTGAACATGTCCTCGGGCAGGCCGAGGTCCTTCATCACCGCCTGGCGGATGCGGCGCACCGGGGCGAGCGCCATCATGCCCTTCTTGACGCTCTTGGGCACGAAGCCGAACAGCGCCGCGTTGACGAACAGGTTGATCTTGGGCGCGTGGGCCGCCCTGCTGAAGATGTCGAGCACGTCGCCCACGCGGTAGCCCGTGGGATCGACGATGTGATAGCACTTGCCGGCCTGGTTCGTGCGCAGGTGGCTGATGTGGTCGATGCAGGCCACCACGAAGTCGACCGGCACGATGTTGATGCGCCCGCCCTCGAGGCCGACGTTCGGGAACCACGGCGGCAGGATCTGCCGCATGCGCTGGATGAGCTTGAAGAAGTAGTACGGTCCGTCGACCTTGTCCATCTCGCCCGTCTTGGAGTCGCCCACCACGAGCGCGGGACGGTAGATGGTCCACGGCACCTTCGACTCCTTGCGCACGATCTTCTCGCTCTCGTGCTTGGTCATGAAGTACGGGTGCTCGAGGTTCTCGGCCTCGTCGAACATGTCCTCGCGGAACACGCCTTCGTAGAGGCCGCTCGCGGCGATGCTGCTCACGTGGTGCAGGTGGCCGGCGTCGATCGCCCGCGCGAACTCGACCAGGTTGCGCGTGCCGTCGACATTGACCTGCACCTGGCTCTCGGCATCGGCCTTGAGGTCGTATACGGCGGCGAGGTGGAAGACCGCGTTGACCTGGCCCTTGAGCGCCTTGATCGTCTCGGGTGCGACGCCCAGCTTCTTGGCGGTGAGATCGCCCGGCACCGGTATCGCGCGCGACTTGCCCACACCCCAGTACTCGTACAGCGAGGCGAGCTTGCCCTCGCTGCCGGCGCGCACCAGGAAGTGCACCGTGGTGCCCCGGTGCGCGAGCAAGGCCTTGACCAGCCGCTTGCCGATGAAGCCGGTGGCACCGGTGACGAAATAGTGCATGCGCATCTCCCACGGGTCCGAATCGCGGGCATTCTGGTTCAGCAGCCCGCGTGCCTCGCTGCGCAGTTTCCCGGGTCCGGCGATAGAGCCCTTTCCCTAGAGAAATCGGCTGCGCCGCCGCGGGTCGGCTCCTATAGTCCTTTCGTACCCCACCCTCCAAGGAAGGAAGAACAACCATGGTCAAGAAGCTGCAGAAGATCGCCTCCAAGAAGAGCGCCTCGGCGGCGAGCCTGCTGGACAGCGGCCTCGCCTCGACGGTCAAGGATTCGGCCCAGCAGATCTGGCTGGCCGGCCTCGGCGCGTTCTCCAAGGCGCAGGAAGAAGGCGGCAAGGTCTTCGAAGCCCTGGTCAAGGAAGGCCTGTCGCTGCAGAAGAAGACCCAGGCGGTGGCCGAGGACCGCATCAGCGAGGTCACCAGCAAGGTGAGCCATCTCGCCGGCGACATCTCGGGCAAGGCCACGCAGCAGTGGGACAAGCTCGAGTCGATCTTCGAGGAGCGCGTGGCCAAGGCGCAGAACAAGCTGGGCGTGCCGAGCCGCAAGGACATCGAGGCGCTGAACGAGCGCATCGACGCGCTGGCTGCGGCGATCACCAAGCTCGGCGGCACCGTCGCGCCGGCCCGCAAGGCGGCGGCCCGCAAGCCCGCAGCCCGCGCCGCGGCGCCGGTCAAGCGCGCGAGCACTGCCCGCAGGGCCAAGGCGGCCTGAGGCGGCCTCGCGCGATGGTCCGGGAGGCCGCCGTGTCGCGTGGCCGCGCCCGACGCGCAGCGCCACGCGTCGGGCTGGCGCTTGCCGGCGGTGGACCGCTCGGCGCGATCTTCGAGATCGGCGCGCTGTGCGCGCTGGCCGAGTCCATCGGCGGCCTCGACTTCACCGCGCTCGACGGTTACGTCGGGGTCTCGGCGGGTGGCTTCATTGCCGCCGGCCTGGCCAACGGCATGACCCCGCGCGCACTGGCCGCGTCGTTCATCGAGAACCGCGGCCCGCGGGAGGACGTGATCCGGCCTTCGCACATCTTCCGCCCTGCCTGGGCCGAGTACGCCCGTCGCGCGAGCCGCCTGCCGACGCTGGCCGCGCAGGCCACCTGGCGCGACGCGATCGGGCGCGGGTCGCTGCTGGGTGCGTTCGAGCGCCTCGGGCGCGCCCTGCCGGCCGGCCTGTTCAGCAGCGCCCCGCTCGAGCGGCGCCTGCGAGAGGTCTTCTCGGTACCGGGCCGCACCAACGACTTCCGCCGCCTGTCCCGCCGCCTCGTCCTGGTCGCCACCGACCTGGACACCGGCGAGGCCGCCCCGTTCGGCGAACCGGGCTGGGACCACGTCCCGATCTCGCAGGCCGTGGCCGCGAGCGCGGCACTGCCCGGGGTGTTCCCGCCCGTCGAGATCGACGGCCAGTGGTACGTCGACGGTGCGCTGAAGAAGACGCTGCACGCGCGGGTCCTGCTCGACATGGGCATGGACCTCGTCATCTGCCTGAACCCGCTGGTGCCGTTCGACGCTTCCCATCCGTCGCGCCACCGCGTGCTCGGCGGCGCCGCCGAGCGCATCCCGCACCTGGTCGACGGCGGCCTGCCGCTGGTGCTGTCCCAGACGTTCCGCTCGCTGATCCACTCCCGGCTCGAGCTCGGCCTCAAGGGCTATGAGTCGAGCCACCCCGGCACCGACCTGCTGCTGTTCGAGCCCGACCAGCGCGACCCCGAGTTGTTCGTCGCCAACACGTTTGCGTTCTCGATGCGACGGCTGCTCGCGGAGCACGCGTACCAGCACACACGCTCCGACCTGCGCTCACGGCGCAGCGAGCTGCGTGCCACGCTGCGGCATCACGGACTGTCGCTCGACGAAGCGGCGCTCGACGATCGGCGTCGCACCCTGGTGCCGCGACGGCGGGTGGGCGCGCGCGCGCAGCCTTCGCCGGCCGCGCACTCGCTGCGCCGGCTCGACGAGTTGCTCAACGACCTCGAGAGCACGCTGCCGGCCCTGTCGGCACGCGGTGCCGCATCGCGCGGCAGCCGTCGCACCGCCTGACCGGCACCGCAGGCCCCGCAGCGGGCGCTGCCGATGCGGGCCACCGGCCCCGACGATCAGGGGTGGTATTCCCCCGGGAACACCCACAGCAAGGCGGCGGTCATCGTGACGTAGCGCAGGCACTTGCCGATCGCCATGTAGAGCACGCAGGGCCAGAAGGCCATGCGCAGCCACCCCGCGAGCGCGCAGAGCGGGTCGCCCACGATGGGCAGCCAGCTCAGCAGGCAGGCCTTCGGGCCGAACCGCTCGAGCATCCGCAGCGCCCGGACCTCGGCCGGCTTGCGGTGCCGGATCCGCTCGTAGGCGACCTCGGCGCCGTAGCCCATCCAGTACGACACGGAGCCGCCCAGCGTGTTGCCGACCGTGGCGACCGCGACCGCGGGCCAGAACAAGCCTTCGTTGAGCTTGACGAGGCCGAACACGGCCGGCTCCGAGCCCATCGGCAGCAGCGTGGCCGACAGGAACGACACGACGAACACCGTCGACAGCCCGAACTCGGGCAGCGCAAGGGTCTCGAGCAGCGACGCGAGCCAAGCCTCCATCGGCGGGCATTATGGTCAGCGACGCAAGGCGCTCCGGGGGCGCGCGGCGCCGAGCGGGCCCTTGCGCTGCGTCATCGGCCTGCTGGACCCCATCGATATACTCGCGCCTCTTTTTTGAGCAGCCCCGATGCGCCTCGGCCCCCACCTGCTGCCCAACCGCCTGTTCGTGGCGCCGATGGCCGGAGTCACCGACCGCCCGTTCCGCCAGTTGTGCCGGCGGCTCGGGGCCGGTTACGCGGTCAGCGAGATGGTGACTTCGCGCCGCGACCTGTGGGACACGCTCAAGACGAGCCGTCGGCTCGACCACACCGGCGAGCCGGCGCCGATCGCGGTGCAGATCGCCGGCACCGAGCCCGGCATGATGGCCGAGGCCGCCGCGTACAACATCGACCGCGGTGCGCAGATCATCGACCTGAACATGGGCTGCCCGGCCAAGAAGGTCTGCAACGTGTGGGCCGGATCGGCGCTGATGAACGACGAGCCGCTGGCGCTGGCGATCGTCGAGGCCGTGGTGGCCGTCTGTGCCCCGCGCGGCGTGCCGGTCACGCTGAAGATGCGCACGGGCTGGTGCGCCGAGGTGCGCAACGCCGAACGGCTCGCGCGGTCCGCGGAATCGGCCGGCATCGCGATGGTGACGGTGCACGGCCGCACCCGCGACCAGGGCTACGCCGGCCACGCCGAGTACGAGACCATCGCCGCGGTCAAGGCGGCGGTGCGCATCCCGGTGGTGGCCAACGGCGACATCGACTCGCCCTGGAAGGCCGCGCAGGTGCTGCGCCTGACCGGCGCCGACGCGCTGATGATCGGCCGGGCTGCGCAGGGCCGGCCGTGGATCTTCCGCGAGATCGCGGGCTACCTCGCCGGCGGCGAGGTCCCGGCGCCGCCGCGCGTGACCGAGGCGCGCGACTGGCTGGTCGAGCACCTCGACGACCACCTGGCGCTCTACGGTGAGTTCGCAGGCGTGCGCACCGCACGCAAGCACATCGGCTGGGCGCTGCAGGGCCTGCCCGGCGGGCCCGATGCGCGCCGCCGCATCAACACGATCGAGGACCCCCTGGCACAGCGCCGGGCGGTGCTCGATTTCTTCGACGACCTCGCCGCGCGTTGCGAGCGCCTGCCGGCCATCGGCACCGACGCCGACGCCGACGCCGCCAACGACGACCGGATGCGCCGGCGCGCCTGAGGCGCGCCGACGTTCGATCGAGCCCGAGCGACCATCATGAGCAAGAGGACCCAGTCGATCGAGGACTGCGTGCGCGACAGCCTCGAGAGCTATTTCCGCGACCTCAAGGGCACCGAGCCCTCCGCGATGTACGACATGATCCTGCAGGTGGTCGAGCGGCCGCTGCTGCAGGTCGTGATGCACCACGCAGAGGGCAACCAGTCGCGCGCCGCCGAGTGGCTCGGCATCAACCGCAACACCCTGCGGCGCAAGCTGCTCGACCACAAGCTGATCCCGTGATGCGCGCGCTGCTCTCCGTTTCCGACAAGGCCGGGGTCGTCGACCTCGCCCGTGGGCTGGCCGCGCTGGGTTGCGAGCTGGTGTCAACAGGCGGTACCGCGAAGCTGCTGGCCGACGCCGGGCTCGCGGTGCGCGAGGTCGCCGAGCTGACCGGCTTCCCCGAGATGCTCGACGGCCGGGTCAAGACGCTGCACCCGATGGTGCACGGCGGCCTGCTGGCACGGCGCGACCTGCCCGCCCACCGGGCCGCGCTGGCCGAGCACGGCATCGGCACCATCGACGTGCTGGTGGTGAACCTCTACCCCTTCGAGGCCACGGTCGCGCGGCCCGGCTGCACGCTCGAGGACGCGATCGAGAACATCGACATCGGCGGACCGGCGATGGTGCGCTCGGCGGCCAAGAACTGGCGCGACGTCGCGGTGCTGACCGACCCGGCGCAGTACGGGCCGGTGCTCGAGGAGCTGCGCGGACAGGGCGCGGTCAGCATGGCCACGCGATTCCGCCTGGCGGTGGCCGCCTTCGACCGCATCAGCCAGTACGACGGCGCGATCAGCGACTACCTGTCGTCGCTCGAGCCGCCCGAAGGTGCACCGGCCGCAACCGTGCCCGATGGCTCGCGCCGCAGCGAGTTTCCGGGGCAGTCCAACGGCCGGTTCGTCAAGCTGCAGGACCTTCGCTATGGCGAGAACCCGCACCAGCGCGCCGCCCTCTACCGCGACCTGCACCCCGCGCCGGGTTCGCTGGTGAGCGCCCGACAGCTGCAGGGCAAGGAGCTCTCGTACAACAACCTCGCCGACGCCGATGCGGCCTGGGAGTGCGCCAAGGGCTTCGGGCCTGCCGACGGCCCGGTGGCGTGCGTGATCGTCAAGCACGCCAACCCGTGCGGCGTGGCGCTCGGTGCGGATGCGGCCGAGGCCTATGCCAAGGCCTTCAAGACCGACCCCACCTCGGCCTTCGGCGGGATCATCGCGCTCAACGCGCCGGTCGACGCGGCCGCCGCGCAGGCGATCGCGCGCCAGTTCGTCGAGGTGCTCATCGCCCCGGCGTTCAGCGACGAGGCCCTCGCGGTCTTCCGGGCCAAGCCCAACACCCGGGTGCTGCAGATCGACCTGCCGCCGGGCGGCGATACACCCTGGGCGCAGGGGCGCAACGCCCACGACGTCAAGCGCATCGGCTCGGGCCTGCTCATCCAGACCGCCGACCTGCGGGAGGTCACCCGCGCCGACCTGCGCGTGGTCACGAAGCGCCAGCCCTCGCCGGCCGAGTTCGACGACCTGCTGTTCGCCTGGAAGGTGGCCAAGCACGTCAAGAGCAACGCGATCGTGTTCTGCGGCGGCGGCATGACGCTCGGCGTCGGCGCGGGGCAGATGAGCCGCATCGACAGCGCGCGCATCGCGTCGATCAAGGCCGCCAATGCCGGGCTGTCGCTCGCGGGTTCGGCGGTGGCGAGCGACGCCTTCTTCCCGTTCCGCGACGGCCTCGACGTGGTGGTCGAGGCGGGCGCCCGCTGCGTGATCCAGCCCGGTGGCAGCGTGCGCGACGACGAGGTGATCGCGGCGGCCGACGAACACGGCATCGCGATGGTGCTGACCGGCGTGCGGCACTTCCGCCACTGACCGAAGGGGCGCCTCGCGGACCGTCGTGAGAGTCGCCGACGCCGCCGGGGCCCTGCTGGCCTTCATCGCGCGCCTGATCACCGGCGCGCAGGGGCATTGGTACGGCTGCCCGCCCAAGGCCGAGCAGCGCATCTACTTCGCGAACCACCAGAGCCACCTGGACTGGGTGCTGATCTGGGCGGCCCTGCCACACGAGCTGCGGGCCACGACGCGGCCGATCGCCGCACGCGACTACTGGACGTCCTCGCGGTTCAAGACCTGGCTCACCTCCGAGGTGTTCCACTCGATCTACGTGGACCGGCAGCGCACCCAGGACCAGGACCCGCTCGACCCGCTGGTCGACGCCCTGCGCAACGGTGACTCGCTGGTGATCTTCCCGGAGGGCACGCGCAGCCTCAAGGGCGACCCGATGCCGTTCAAGAGCGGCCTGTACCACCTGGCCGAGCAGTTCCCGACGGTGCCGCTGGTGCCCGCCTGGATCGACAACGTGCAACGCGTGATGCCCAAGGGCGAGGTGGTCCCGGTGCCCATCCTGTGCTCGGTGACCTTCGGCGCGCCCCTGCAGCTGCAGGCCGACGAGGACAAGCGCGCCTTCCTCGAGCGCGCCCGCCAGGCCGTGCTCGCGCTGCGCGACCTGCGCTGACCCATGGACCGTCTGCGCGACCTCACCGCCGACCAGCAGACGGCGCTGCTGTTCGTGCTGCTCTTCGGCCTGCTCGCGCTGGTCACGGCGCTGGGCGTCTCGCGAGGCCTGCGTGACGAGGACGGCGAGGCGAGCGAGCGTCGCCAGCGCTACTGGCGCGACCTTCGCGCGGTGTGGGTCGGCGCGCTGATGTTCTGGTTCGCCTGGGCCTCGGGGCCGGTCGGCTCGACGCTGCTGTTCGCGGTGCTGTCGTTCCTGGCCCTGCGCGAGTTCATCACGCTCACCCACACGCGCCGGGGCGATCACCGCACCCTGATCCTCGCGTTCTTCATCGTGCTGCCACTGCAGTACGTGGTGGTCGGCCTGCGGCACTTCGACCTGTTCACCGTGATGATCCCGGTGTACGTGTTCTTCCTGATCCCGGTGGTGAGCGCGCTGGGCAACGACCCGCAGCGCTTCCTCGAGCGCACCGCCAAGATCCAGTGGGGCGTGATGGTGTGCGTGTACGGCCTGAGCCACGCGCCCGCGCTGCTGCTGCTCGAGGACCGCGGCGTGGAGGCGCGCGGCGCCTTCCTGGTGCTGTACCTCGTGGTCGTCGTGGCGGCAGGGCAGATCGTGCAGCAGGCGGCGAGCCGGTGGTTCAGGCGGCGCCCGGTGGCGCGCGCCATCAGCCGCTCGTTCTCCTGGCGCGCGTGGGCCAGCGGCGGCGTGGCCGGCGCGGTGGTGGGCGCGCTGCTGTTCTGGGCCACGCCGTTCCCCTGGCCCGTGGCGGTGGCGATGGGCTTCGTCGCCGCGGCCGCCGGCACCCTGGGCGAGTTCGTGATGCGCGCGCTCAAGCGCGACGCCGGGGTGCGGCACTGGGGCCAGCGCCCGAGCCTGACCGGCGCGGTGGGGCTGCTGGACCGTGTCGCCCCGCTGTGCTTCGCCGCGCCCGTGTTCTTCCACGCCGTGCGCTGGGCGGTCGACTTCTCGGCCCGCTGAATCGGGAGCCGCCGTGCGCATCCTCGGCATCGATCCTGGCCTGCGAACGACCGGCTTCGGCGTGGTCGACACCGATGGCCATCGCCTCGAGTACGTCGCCAGCGGCACGGTGCGCACCGCGACCGCCGACATCGGCAACCTGCCGGCCCGGCTGAAGGTGATCTTCGAGGGCGTCGGCGAGGTCTGCGAACGCTGGCAACCCGCCTGCGCGGCGGTCGAGATCGTGTTCGTCAACGTGAACCCGCAGTCGACCCTGCTGCTCGGGCAGGCGCGCGGCGCCGCGATTGCGGCCCTGGTGGCCCGCGCCCTGCCGGTGCACGAGTTCACCGCCTTGCAGATGAAGCAGGCCGTGGTCGGCCACGGGCTGGCCCGCAAGGAGCAGGTCCAGGCGATGGTGCAGCGCCTGCTTGCACTGCCGGGCCTGCCGGGAAAGGACGCCGCCGACGCCCTCGGACTGGCGGTGTGCCAGGCCCATGCCGGCAGCGGGCTGGCGGCGGTGGCCCGCCAGTCGGGCGACCCGCGGAAGACGCACGCCCGGTACCGGCGGGGGCGGGCATACTGATCGGCTCGCCGCCGTGCCCGGAACCGGGACGGCGCGCCAAGGTCCCAACCCCACACCATGTACGCGCTGTTCGAGGATGCCGGCAAGTTCCACGCCGGGCGGCTGATGTCCGAAGCGGAGAGCTCGGTGCAGGTCGAGCTCGACTCGGGCAAGCGCGTCAAGGTCAAGCAGGCCAACCTGCTGATGCGCTTCGACGCGCCCGCGCCGGCGCAGCTGTTCGCCGAGGCGCAGCGGCTGGCCGGTGACATCGACCTCGACCTGGCCTGGGAGTTCGCGCCCGACGCCGAGTTCGGCTTCGCCGAGCTGGCGCGCGACTACTTCAGCGCGAAAGCCGGCGCCACCCACCAGGCCGCGGCGCTGTTCCGGCTGTTCGAGGCGCCGCACTACTTCCGGCGCCTCGGGCGGGGCCAGTTCCGCAAGGCGCCGGAGGAAACGGTCAAGGCCGCCTTGCTGGCCATCGAGCGCAAGAAGCAGGTGGTCGCGCAGATCGAGGCCTGGGCGACCGAACTCGCCGACGGCCGCTGCCCGCCGCCGGTGCGCGACCAGCTGTATCGCATCCTCTTCAAGCCGGACCGCAACGCGCCGGAGTACAAGGCGGTGGTCGAGGCCTCGAAACGGGCGCATCGGCCCGCGCTGGCGCTGCTGACCGCCGCGGGTGCCATCGACTCGCCCTACCAGTTCCACTGGCGGCGCTTCGTGTTCGAGCAGTTCCCGAAGGGCGTGGCCCTGCCCGAGGTCGAGCCCCCGCCGATTGCGGACACGCTGCCGCTCGCCACCGTGCAGGCCTTCTCGATCGACGACTCGGCAACGACCGAGATCGACGACGCCCTGTCGGTGCAGGGCCTGGGCAGCGGCACGGTGCTGCTGGGCATCCACATCGCCGCGCCGGGCCTGGCGATCACCCCCGACAGCCCGCTCGACCGCCTGGCGCGCGAGCGGCTGTCGACCGTGTACATGCCCGGGCACAAGCTCACCATGCTGCCCGACGAGGTCGTCGCGGCCTACACGCTCACCGAGGGGCGCGACTGCCCGGCCCTGTCGATCTATCTGAGCTTCGACGAGGCCACGCTCGAGCTGCGCGGCCACGAGACCCGGGCCGAGCGGGTGCCGATCGTCGCCAACCTGCGCCACGACCGGCTCGACGACGTGATCACCGAGGCCAGCCTCGCCGGGGAGTCGCCCGCCGACTACCCGTTCGCGCCGGAGCTGCGATTCGCCTTCCGTCTCGCCCGCCACCTCAAGGCCGCCCGCGAGGTCGTGCGCGGCAAGCCCGAGTCCTTCAACCGGCCCGACTACACCTTCCGCCTGGTGGGCGGCAACGGCGGCGAGCCCACCGGCGACGAGCAGGTGGTGGTCAGCGAGCGCCGGCGCGGCTCGGCGCTCGACCTGATCGTGGCCGAGGCCATGATCCTCGCCAACACCACCTGGGGCCGATGGGTCGCCGACCACGGCGTGCCGGCCATCTACCGCAGCCAAGCGAGCCTGGCGCCGGGCATCAAGGTGCGCATGGGCACCAAGCCGGCGCCGCATGCCGGCATCGGCGTGCCCCAGTACGCCTGGTCGACCTCGCCGCTGCGGCGCTACGTGGACCTGGTCAACCAGTGGCAGATCCTCGCGGTGGCCCGCCACGGCCGCACGGCCGCCCTGGCCGCGCCGTTCAAGCCGAAGGACGCGACGCTGTTCGCGATCATCTCGTCGTTCGACGCGGCCTACGCCGCCTACGGCTCGTTCCAGGCCGGCATGGAGCGCTTCTGGTCACTGCGTGCCTTGCAGCAGCAGGGCCTGGGCGAACTCGACGCCGCCGTGCTGCGCGACGGGCTGGTGCGCGCCGACCGGCTGCCGCTGGTCTTCAAGGCCCTGGGCGCCGAAAGCCTGCCGCGCGGGGCCCGGGTGCGGGTGCGCGTGACCGGTGTGGACCTGCTGACGCTCGACCTGCACGCCAGCCTGCTCGCCCGGCTCGAGGTGGCCGGCAGCGAGGCCGCCGGGCCCGAGGAGGGCGAGGACGCCGAGGACAACGAGGTCGCCGGCCCGCTGGCGCTCGCGCTCGAATCGGACGAGAGCACCGCGCCCGAGGGCGTCGAGGCCACCGGTGCCTCCGTGCCGGCGCCGGCCCCGGGAGAAGGCTGAGCATGGCCCGCCGGACCCCCGCCCCGGCCACCGCCCGTGCGGCGGCTGCGCGCGCGTCCGGTTACGTGCTGCCGCCCGCGTACGTGCCCTGGTGGCGGCGCCTGACGACGATGCAACTGGCGCTGCTCGTCTCGCTGAGCGCGCACGCGGCGCTGCTGACGGTGCGATTCGTCGATCCCGAGGGCTTCAACCGCATCTTCGCCGACTCGCCCCTCGAGGTCATCCTCGTGAACACGCGCAGCGGCCTGCCACCGGACAAGGCGCAGGCGCTGGCCCAGGCCAACCTGGCGGGCGGCGGTGAGGCCCTCAAGGGACGCGCGACCTCCCCGCTGCCGCCGTCGGCCTTGCTGGAGGTCGGCGACTCCGACCAGGACAAGCGGCGGATGGTCGAGCAATTGCAGCAAACCCAGCAGCAGCTGCTCGCCCAGCTGCGGCGCGAACTCGCGCTGCTGCCGCCGCCCGACGCGAGCCGCAACGAAGGCACCCCGGCGGAACAAGCCCAGGAGGAGCACCGCCGCCAGCTCATCCAGATGCTGGCCGAGATCGAGAAGCGCATCAACGAGGAGAACGCGCGCCCGAAGAAGCGCTACATCAGCCCGGCCACGCGCGAGGTCAAGTACGCGCTCTACTACGACTCGCTGCGCCGCCGGATCGAGGACCGCGGCACCCGCAACTTCCCGGAGTACCAGGGGCGCAAGCTCTACGGCGAGCTGGTGATGAACATCACCGTCGATGCGCAGGGCCGGGTCGTCGAGACCGAGGTCGTGCGCGGCTCGGGCATGGCCATCCTCGACCGGCGCGCCATGGCGATCGTCCGGGCCGCCGCGCCCTTCGGCCTGTTCACGCCCGAGATGCGCCGCGAGGCCGACCAGCTGGTGGTGACGTCGCGCTTCCGCTTCACCCGTGACGAGGCGCTCGAGACCTCGGTCGAGCTGCCGGCCCGCTGAAGCCGCCCACCGGGTGCGAGCCGAGAACGCCATCGCCATGGACCTGTACGCCGTCGTCGGCCACCCGGTGGCCCACAGCCAGTCCCCGTTCATCCACGGCGAGTTCGCGCGCCTGACGGGCGAGCCGATGGCCTACGAACGCCGTCTTTGCCCGCTCGACGGTTTCGAGGCGTCGGTGCGCGAATTCGCGGCGGCGGGGGCCAAGGGCTGCAACGTCACGGTGCCGTTCAAGTTCGAGGCCTTCGCGCTGGCCGGGCACCCGACGCCCCGGGCCCGGCGAGCCGGCGCAGCGAACGTCTTGCGTTTCGATGCGGACGGCTGGACCGCCGACAACACCGACGGCATCGGGCTGGTGCGCGACCTGACCGTCCACGCCGGGCAGCGGCTGGACGGCCGGCGCGTGCTGCTGCTCGGGGCTGGCGGCGCCGCCGCGGGCGTGCTGGGCCCGCTGATCGAGGCGCGGCCTGCCGAGGTGGTGGTCGCCAACCGGACGGCCGATCGTGCCCGATCGCTCGTGAACAGCCATTCGGCGTGGGCAGGCGAGCACGGCGTCGACCTGCGGGCCGCGTCCCTGGTCGACATGGCGGGGCCGGAGGCCGGCCGCTTCGACGTGCTGATCAATGCCACGGCGAGCAGCCTGGCGGGCGCGGCGACGCCGGTCCCGGCGAGTTGCCTCGCGCCCGG
>JALOSQ010000285.1 GCA_025458335.1 Ideonella sp. | reverse complement strand
GCCCTGAACCCGTCGTGGTTCGTGGCCCTGCCCCAGCAGTAACCCTCTCAGCCCCGCCTCCACCGAGGCCTTCCGCTGAGAGATCAGCGGAAGAAGCGGTTCTCCCCTCGATTCCTCCGCTGTCACCGGGTCCACCGACCCGATCGGACGCCCACCGGCGTCCACCGGCCGAGCCCCACCGGGCCCGGCGCGACGGAGACGATGATGAGAACGACGACAAGAAGCGTCATCCGCCTGGGCCGCCGGGGCCCGTGGGCCTGGATCGACGCCCTGAAGGAGCGGTTCACGCTGCCCCCCGGCGACCTGCTGCGGGACGCGGCCTACCGGCGCTTGTTCACCTCGATCCTGATCGCCTCGTTCGGCGGCCAGATCACGATGCTCGCGCTGCCGCTGACCGCCGCGGTGCTGCTGCAGGCCACGCCGCTGCAGATGGGCCTGCTCACGGCGGCCGAGATCGCGCCGTTCGTGCTGCTGTCGCTGCCGTCGGGCGTGTGGCTCGACCGTGTCCGCAAGCTGCCGGTCTACGTGGTCGGCGAGCTCACGCTCGCGCTGGCGGTGCTGACGGTGCCGATGGCCTGGTTCATGGGCTGGTTGACGATGACCTGGCTCTACGTCATCGGCTTCCTGATCGGCTGCGTGTACACGGTGGCCGGCAGCGCGGCGCAGATCGTGCTCACGCAGGTGGTGCCGCGCGAGCGGCTGGTCGAGGCGCACGCCAAGAACGCGCTGGCTTCGTCGGGGGCCGAGGTCGCGGGCCCGGGCGTGGCCGGCCTGCTGATCAAGGCCGTGGGCGCACCCTTCGCGCTGATCGTCGACGCGCTGCTGGGCGTGTTGTCGGCGCTCATCCTGCGCGGCCTGAAGGTGACCGAGGCGCTGCCGCGGCGCGGCGGCGCCGGTGGCGTCGCGCCCTTCTGGGCGGACCTGCGCGAGGGCGTGCGCTTCGTGCGGCAGCAGCCGCTGCTGCTCACGCTCGCGGTGGTGGTCGGCGGCTGGCAGATGGCGCACCACGCGGCGATCGTGGTGCAGATCCTGTTTGCCACCCGCACGCTGGGCCTGGGCGAGCGTGGCGTCGGCCTGAGCTACGTGGCGCTGGGGGTGGGCACGGTGCTGGCCAGCCTGTGGGGGCACCGGCTGTCGCAGCGCTTCGGCCCGGGGCCGATGCTGGTTGGCGGGATCGGCGCCTGCGGGGCGGGCTGGTTGGCGCTGTCGGCGGCGCCGGCCAGCGCCTGGGGGGTGGCGGTGTTCGCCGGCATGCTGGGCTGTTTCGGCTTCGGTGCGGTGCTCATCTTCATCAACTTCCTGGCGCTGCGGCAGGCGGTGACCCCTGCGCCGCTGCTCGGGCGGATGACGAGCACCATGCGCTGGCTGATCCTGCTGCCGGCCGGTCCTGGCGCCCTGCTCGGCGGGTGGCTGGGCGAGCACGTGAGCCTGCGGGCCGCGCTGGCCTGCGCGGGCGGGCTGGCCCTGGCCGTGGCGCTCGCGGCGTGGCGCGTCGAGCGTTTGCGCGGCCTGCGCGAACTGCCGGCCCCCGAGGTGCCGGGCATCACGGCGGGGTCGCTCGACGCGGCCGGTCCTCAGGTCGTTCCCGAGGCGCGAAGCGCGGCGACCTGATACGGTGTCAACTCGACGATGCAGTCCGGTCGTCAAGGAGCCTGTCGATGGACCCGTTGTTGATCGAGGTGCCGATGCGCCTCGAGACCCCCCGCCTGATCCTGCGCTGTCCCCAGCCGGGGGACGGCACTCGCCTGAACGACGCGATCCGGGACTCGATCGCCGAGCTGCAGCCCTGGATGCCCTGGGCGCAATCGGTGCCGAGCGTGGACGAGTCGGAGGCCTATTGCCGCCGGCAGCAGGCCAGGTTCCTGCTGCGGGAGGACCTCGTGTGGCTCATGCTGGAGCGCGAGCCGGGTGGCGCCGCGGGCCGGCTGGTCGGGGCGGCGGGGCTGCACCGCATGAACTGGGCGGTGCGCCGCTTCGAAGTCGGCTACTGGGCGCGACATGGCCACGCCGGCCAGGGCTTTGTCACTGAAGCGGTGCGAACGCTCACTCGACTGGCCTTCGACCGCCTCGGGGCGCGCCGTGTCGAGGTGCGGATGGACGACCGCAACGAGGCCAGCCAGCGGGTGGCCGAGTCCGCGGGATTCAGCTTCGAGGGCCTGCTGCGCAGCGACAGCCTCGCCGTCGACGGCACAGCGCGCGACACCTGCGTCTATGCCAAGGTGCGCGAGGTGCCGGCGCCGGAACCGCAGGCGGTGCGCCGGGAGTCCGACGCGACGGCATGACACCGCCCGGCGCCGCTCGACCGCGGGCGACCGTGAGCTGACGGTCGGCCGGCGCCGCACCCAGGCGCAGCGCGCTCAGACGGGCGAGAACCGGTCCACGGCATCGGTGATGAGGCCATCGACGCCCGCGCCGATCAGGCGCACCGCGTCGGCCGCATCGTTGACCGTGTAGCACAGGGCGCGGCGGCCGTCGTGGTGCAGGCGCTGCACCAGCGCGTCGTCCATCAGGCGGAAGTGCGTCACGACCGCGACCACGCCGAGCGCGTCGGCGACCTGCTCCCAGCCGTTCCACAGCGTGTCGAGCAGCAAGGCGCGGGGCAGCGCAGGGGCGCCGCTCATCGCGCCCTGCAGGGCCTCGGGCCTGAACGAACTCAGCAGCGGCAGCGCGGCCTGGCCACTCCACGCCCGGGCCGCCGCCGCGGCGACGACCTCGCCGGTCTCGATCTCCTGCCCCGGCGTGGGCTTGATCTCGATGTTGAGGGCGTAGCCGTTGCGCAGGCAGAACCGCGCGATCGCGGCAAAGCTCGGGATGGGCTCGCCGGCCCAGGCGCGGCCGTGCCAGCTGCCGGCATCGAGCTGCGAGAGCTCGGCCCAGGGCAGCGTGCCGGCGGTGCGCTCGCCGCCGCTGGTGGTGCGCTCGAGCGTCGCGTCGTGCAGCAGGAAGGGCACGCCGTCGGCCGACAGCTTCACGTCGCACTCGAAGGCACGGTAGCCGTGCGACGCGCCGAGGCGGAACGCCGCCAGCGTGTTCTCGGGCGCGAGCTTGCCGGCGCCGCGGTGCGCGATCCAGCGCGGATAGGGCCAGGGGTCGAGTCGCCAGGACATGGGCGGGCTGGGGCGTGGCCGCGTGGGACGGCGGGTCAGGCGGCGCGGCGCCGCTGGGTGGCGGCGTCGAACCAGTGGAGGTGTTCGGCCGCCAGCGTGACCGGCAGGGTATCGCCGGCGTGCGGTGCAGGCTCGGTGCTGTCGAGCCGCACGGTCACCGGCTGGCCCGCGAGCTGACCATGGATCAGGCGCTCGGCGCCGAGCATCTCGACCGTGTCCACGCCCACCCGCCACGCGCCGCCGGGCTCGACCCGCAGGTGCTCCGGGCGCACGCCGAGCACGATCTCGCCGCTCGACGGCGCGGCCGCCGGCAGCGGCAGCGTGTGGCCGTCCAGGCGCAGCGCAGCGCCGTCGGCCAGGCCC
>JALOSQ010000038.1 GCA_025458335.1 Ideonella sp. | reverse complement strand
ATCCGCGAGACGCAGGGCGCCGACTGGACCCTCGAGGTCGCGGCCTACCCCGAGTACCACCCGCAGCAGCGCTACGCCCGGCGCGACCTGCAGCACTTCGCCGACAAGGTGAAGGCGGGCGCCGACTCGGCGATCACGCAGTTCTTCTTCAACCCCGACGCGTACTTCCACTTCGTCGACGAGGTCCGTGCGCTTGGGGTCGAGGTGCCGATCGTCCCCGGCATCATGCCCATCCACAACTACGCCAAGATCGCGACCTTCGCCGCGCGCGACGGCATCGAGATTCCGCGCTGGGTGGCGCTCAAGATGGAAGGCTTCCTCGACGACGCCGCCTCGGTGCGGGCGTTCGGCCTGGACGTGGTCACCCGGCTGTGCGAGCGCCTGATCGCCGGCGGCGCGCCGTCGATCCACTTCTACACGCTCAACCAGTCGGGACTGTCGCTCGAGGTGTGCCGGCGGCTCGGGCTGGCCCCGGCGGCGGCCGCGGCCTGAAGGCCGGCAACGCCCCGGGACAAGGCCGACCCGGTCCCTTCAGCGGTCCGGGTCCTGCCACATCACGCCGTCCTCGGTGAGGATCGCGTCGAGCGAGATCTCGCTCGGCGACGGCAGCAGCAGCGGCACGAAGCCGCTCGAGAAGCACAGCCCCACCGTCACCGGATGCGGCTGGATGGTGCGCAGGGTGCGCTCGAAGAACCCGCCGCCGTAGCCCAGCCGCACGCCCGCCGGGCCGTAGCCCAGGCAGGGCACCAGCAGCATCTGCGGCACGAACTCCTCGGTGTCCTTGGGCTTGGGGATGCCGTAGGCGTCGGGCTCCATCGGGCAGCCCGGGTACCAGACGCGGAAACGCAGGGACTGGGTCAGGCCGTCGGCCACCGGAAGCCCGATGCGGCGCATCGCGGCGATGCGCTCGGCCGACGAGGTCGGCGCCTCCGGGTTCTCGGCGGCCTCGCTCCAGCGATACAGCGCAGGCAACGGGTCGAACTCGCCCTTGATGGGCCAGTAGGCGCCGATCGACGACTCGGGCCGTGTCACCAGCCAGGTGCGCAGGACCGACTGCAGCGCCTCCGAACGCGCGAGCCGGTCGGACATCGCCTGTCGCGCGGCAATCAGCCGCTTGCGCAGCGCGTCGTGGTCGGGCGGGGTCAGCATGCGTGGCGGTCGGGTCGGTGGCAGGCGGACGCCGCCGGACGGGCGAATTGTGCAAGACTGGGCTGACCATCCCCGGGCAGACGACCAACGCTGTCCCGAACGCCCCGCGGAACGCCGGCTCGGAGCCCACTCGATGCCCTCACCGTCCTCGGCCTTCGTCGCCCACTGCCTCGAGTTGCTCGCATCCGCCGGCGCCCCGCGGGCGCGTCGCATGTTCGGCGGTCACGGGCTGTACCTGGACGACCTGTTCGTGGCCATCGTCGCCGACGAGCAGCTGTTCCTCAAGGTCGACGAGACGACGCGTCCAGACTTCGAGGCGGCCGGCGGCCGGCCGTTCGTCTACGAGGGCAAGGGCCGAGCGATGACGCTGGGGTTCTGGACGCCGCCCGACGAGGCCATGGAATCGCCGGACGGGATGGCCCCGTGGGCCCGGCGGGCGCTCGCGGCCGCATTGCGGGCCCGTGCGCCGGCCGCGCGGAAACGGGCCGTGGCGGCGCCGAAGCCGCCCGTGGCTGCGGCGGCCGTCAGGCCACGCCGTCCTCGGTCACCACGAAGGTGAGTGGCTGGTCGTGCGGCTGCGGCACGAAGCGCCCTGCCCCGAGCCGCGCCACGCTCCAGGCGACCCCGACGGCGGTGACGTGCGGATGCACACCCAGCCAGCGATCGAAGAAGCCGGCCCCGTAGCCGAGGCGGAAGCCGTCGCCCGTGAAGCCCAGGCACGGCACCAGCACCACGTCGGGCACGACGGCCCGCCCGTCGGCCGAGGGCAGGCCGCAGGCATCGCGCACCCGGGGTTCGCCGCCATCCCAGCCGCGGTAGTGCATGCCGGGCGTGCCGTCGTCTGCCTCGCGAGGCCCTCGCGTGCAGAACGGCAGCGCGACCGCGGCCTCGAGTGACCGCGCGAAGGCGACCAGTGAACCCACTGCGTTAAATTCGTGTCGAACCGGCCAGTACAAGCCCAGCGTCTGGGGCTCCACCTGCGCGAGCACCTCCCGAAGATGAACTTCCAGCTGTTCCTGTGCCGCCGTCCCGGCCCTCGAGACGAAGCGCTCGCGCTCGGCGAGCAGTTGGCGGCGCAACGCGTCGCGGTCGTCGGGCGCGGGCAGCATGATGGGGTACCTGGGCAGGAACGTGGGGCGGCGGTGGCCAACTCGCAGTATCGGCGCGCGATGACCGGGCTGGCGTCGGCGGCCCTGCTGTGGACGATGCTCGGCAGCCCGGCTGCGGCGGCTTCCTCCGTCGGCGCCGGCGTGCCGGCCGTCGATGCACGCCCCATGACCCTGGCCGCAGCCGACCCGCGCGGCCCGCGGGCCACGCGCGCCTCCGCCCCTGTGGCCGACCCGATCGTCGACGCCCGCGAAGCCTTCCGCCGCCGCGACGGCAACCGCCTGGCCGCGCTCAAGGCCACCCTCGTCGCCGACCGCCACCCGCTCGCGCAGTGGGTCGACTACTGGGAGCTGAACCTGCGCCTGCCGACCGCCGACGCATCGGAGGTCGCGGCGTTCTACGACCGCTGGCGCGGCACCTACGTCGAGGACCGGCTGCGCAACGACTGGCTGCTCGAGCTGGGCCGGCGCGGGGATTGGGCTCGATTCGTCGAGGACCGGCCGCGTTTCCGGATGAACGACGACCGCGAGGTGCATTGCTACACGCTGCTGACCGAACACCAGGCCGGCCGGCCCGTGCGCGAGGCGGCCTTGCAGGCGTGGCTCGCACAGCGCGACGCGGACGAAGGATGCGCGGCGATGGCCGCGGCGCTGGTCGAGTCCCGGGTGTTCACGTCGGCTGACGCCTGGCGCAAGGCGCGATTCGCGTTCGACGCGAACCGCCCGCGCGCGGCCCGCCAGGCTGTCTCCCTGATCAGCCCCGGGCTCGACGCCACGGTGGCCGACCTCGCCGAGTCGCCGGCGCGCTTCCTGGCCCGCCAGGGCGCGAGCGGCGGCCGCACGCAGGACGAGCTCACCACGCTGGCGCTGATCAGGCAGGCCACCACCGACCCCGGTGCCGCCGCCCAGGCGCTCAACGATCGCTGGGAAGCCCAGCTCCCCGACGACCTGAAGGCCTGGGCGTGGGCCCTGGTGGGCAAGCACTCGGCGATCCGGCTCCAAGCCGAGGCCCCCGATCACTTCCAACGGGCGGCGCTGTTCACGACGCGCGCGGGACTCGAGCTCGACTGGCCTGACGACACGCTCGCATGGAAGGCCCGCGCCGGGCTGCGCGCCAACGACGGCCAGGGCCGCTGGCAGCAGGTTGTGCAGGCGGTCAACGCGATGGGCCCCACCGAGCAGCGCGACCCGACCTGGGTGTTCTGGAAGGCGCGCGCCCTCGAGGAACTGGCCGGCAGCTCGCAGGACGGCGAGAGCCTGCGCCAGCAAGCGCGCGAGATGCTGGAGGGCATCGCGGGACAGTTTCACTTCTACGGCAAGTTGGCGAGTGACCGGCTGGAACGTCCGATGACGGTACCGGCGCGGCCGGCGCCGCTGACGCCTGCCGAGCGCGATGCCGCCGAGCGGCACCCGGGCCTGACCCGCGGCCTGCAGCTGCTCGCGCTGGGCCTGCGCTCCGAGGGCGTTCGCGAATGGAACTTCAGCCTGCGCGGCATGGGCGACCGGGAACTTCTCGCGGCGGCGCAACGAGCCTGTGACCGGGAGGTCTGGGACCGTTGCATCAACACCAGTGACCGCACGCGAACCGAGATCGACCTGCTGCAGCGCTTCCCCACCCCAATGCGGGCGCAGGTCGTGGCGCAAGCCCGCGAGGCCGGCCTCGATCCGGCCGTCGTCTACGGGCTGATCCGGCAGGAATCGCGTTTCATCATGGACGCGCGCTCGGTGGCGGGCGCCTCCGGCCTGATGCAGCTGATGCCCGCGACCGCGCGTTGGACAGCGCGCAAGGTCGGCCTGGAGTACACGCCGGCCATGATCAACGATCGCGACGTCAACCTGCGCCTGGGCACGGCCTACCTGCGGCTCGTACTCGACGACTTCGGCGGGTCGCTCGTGCTGGCCGCCGCGGGCTACAACGCCGGGCCGAACCGCCCGCGCCGCTGGCGCGAAGGGCCGGTGCTCGAGTCGGCGGCCTTCGTCGAGAACATCCCGTTCAACGAGACGCGCGACTACGTCAAGAAGGTGCTGTCCAACGCGGTCTACTACAGCGTGGTGCTGGGCGGCGTGCTGCGGTCGCCGCCGGCCTTGCCCGTGCCGGTCTCGACGGCCCCGGCCGCCGATGCGGCCGCGTCGGCGGCCGGGGCCGGCCGCGGCGCCGAGCCGGCCATGCCGGCCACGGTCCCGATCCCGCCCGCCCTGCGCGAACAGGCGTCGCTGGTGGCGCGCCTGGGCCGCACGATCGGCCCGCGCGAGCCCGGCGCGCCAGCGAGCGACCGCAGCCTGCCGTGACGCGACCGCGCGTGCGCCGCGACCCGATCCATTCACATCCGACACGGAGTCCACGGTGATCCGAAACGTGCTGGTGCTGGGAGGCAGCGGTTTCGTCGGCCGCAGCGTCTGCGAGCGGCTGGTCGAGCGCAACGGCGGCGGCGGCGGCCGTATCACGGTGCCCAGTCGGCGACCGCAACGCGCGGGCCACCTGCGCACCCTGCCCACGGTGGACCTGGTGACCGGCTCGCTGCACGACGAGGCGTCGCTCGGGCGCCTGATCCGCGACCACGACGCGGTCATCAACCTCGTGGCCATCCTGCACGGCAGCGAGGCCGAATTCCAGCGCGTTCACGTCGAGTTGCCGCAGCGCCTGGCCCGGCTGGCCGCCGACTACGGCGTGCAGCGACTCGTGCACGTCAGCGCCCTGGGTGTGAACACGCACAACCCGGCGGAGGCCCCGTCGCGCTACCTGCGAAGCAAGTCCGAGGGCGAACTCGCGCTGCGCCGGGGGTTTGCGTCGTGCACGGTGCTCAGACCCTCGGTCATCTTCGGCGAGCACGACCGCTTCACCAACCTGTTCGCCGCGCTGCAACGCGTGGCGCCGTTCATGCCGCTGGCTGGCGCCGATGCAACCTTCCAGCCGGTGTGGGTGGAGGACGTGGCGCGGGCCGTCGTCCAGTCACTCGACGACGACCGTGCGGTCGGGCAGACGATCGAGTGCGCCGGTCCGCAGGTGCTGACCCTGGCCGAACTCGTGCGGCTGTGCGGCCGCTGGGCAGGCTGCGAACGCGCGGTGCTGCCGTTACCCGGACCGGTCGCCCGCCTGCAAGCGCTCGCGATGGAGCTGGCCCCCGGTCCGACGCTGATGTCGCGGGACAACCTCGACTCGATGCGCGTGCCTAACGTCGCGACCGGCAAGCTGCCCGGCCTCGAACGGCTCGACATCGTGCCCACCGCGCTCGAGGCGATCGCCCCCACCTACCTGGCGCACCGCAACGGTCCGGCCCGCTTCAATGCCTGGCGCGCGGGCGCGCGCCGCTGACCGGGGGCAGAACCACCATGCAGCTGATCATCGGCAACAAGAACTACTCGTCGTGGTCGCTGCGGCCCTGGCTGCTGATGACCGAGCTCGGGATCCCGTTCGATGAGATCCGGGTGCGGTTCGACGGGTTCGGGCCCGACTCGCAGTTCAAGCGCACCATGCGCCGCTACGCACCGACCGGCGCGGTGCCGGTGCTGGTCGACGACGACGGCTTCGCGATCTGGGACTCGCTGGCCATCGTCGAGACCCTCGCCGAGCGGTTCCCGGACCGGGGCGTGTGGCCCGCCGAGGCGCGCGCCCGAGCCCGCGCGCGCACGCTGTGCGCGGAGATGCACGCCGGTTTCAGCGCGCTGCGGCGCGCGTTCCCGGTCAACCTGGAGGCCTCGCTGCCCGAGGTCGGCGCGCGCGTGCTCGCCAGCGAGCCGGCGGTCAGCGCCGATGTCGTGCGGCTCGTGGACATGTGGATCGGGCAGCTGGAGGTCTCGGGCGGGCCGATGCTGTTCGGCGACTTCTGCGCCGCCGATGCGTTCTACGCGCCCGTGTGCACGCGACTGCGGACCTACGGCGTGCCGGTGCCCGCCACCGTGGCCGCCTACATCGACCGGGTCTACGCGCGCCCCGGCATGCAACGCTGGGTCGCCGAGGCGCTGGCCGAGCGCGACTTCCTGCCGTTCGAGGAGCCGTACCGCACGGCCCCGGACCCGGCGCCCTGAGCGGCCGTCGCCCGCGGTGGCCGGGGCGAGACGCGATGCAGGTCTACGAGGTCGGCGGCGCGGTGCGCGATGCGCTGCTCGGCGCACCGGTGACCGACCGCGACTGGGTCGTGGTGGGCGCCACCCCGCAGCAGATGGTCGAGGCCGGCTACCGGCCGGTCGGGCGCGATTTCCCGGTCTTCCTGCACCCGGAGACACAGGAGGAGTACGCGCTCGCCCGCACCGAGCGCAAGAGCGGACCCGGCTACCGGGGATTCACCGTCCACGCGGCCCCCGACGTCACCCTCGAGCAGGACCTCTCGCGGCGCGACCTCACGATCAATGCCATGGCCCGTGCCGCCGACGGAACGGTCATCGATCCGTACGGCGGCCTGCGCGACCTGGCCGCCGGGATCCTGCGCCACGTCTCACCGGCCTTTGCCGAAGACCCGGTGCGCCTGCTGCGGCTGGCGCGTTTCGCGGCGCGATGGCCGGATTTTCGGGTTGCCGACGAAACGATGACCTTGCTGCGCGACCTCGTGCGCGCCGGCGAGGTGGATGCGCTCGTGCCCGAGCGGGTCTGGCAGGAGCTGGCGCGCGGGCTCGGCGAGACCCGCCCGTCGCGCATGCTCGACGTGCTGCGCGCCTGCGGCGCCCTGGCGCGGCTGCTGCCCGAGGTCGACGCGCACTGGGGCCCGGACACGGACCCTGGACCGACCGGCCGCGTCCTGCGCGAGGCCCTGGACGAGGCTGCCCGTCGTCGAGCACCCCGAACGGTGCGTTTCGCGTTGCTGGCTTGCGGTCCGCTCCTGGCGTCGTCGACGCCGGCGAACCTCGCGGCCGAGCGGGTGGACGCCCTCGCGGCGCGCTGGCGCGTGCCCAACGACGAGCGCGAGCTGGCGCTGCTCGTGGCCCGCGCAGCGCCCGAGGTCGCGCGCGCCGATGCCCTCGACGCGGCGGGGCTGGTGCACCTGCTCGACCTCGGGGATGCCTGGCGGCGCCCTGAGCGCTTCGACCAGGCGCTGCTCGCCCTCGAGTGCGCCTGGATGGCCGCCGCACACGACGCGCCGACGCACGGGTCGGCCTCGGCCGCGCGGCGGGCGGAGCCGGACGCCTCGACCTCGGGCGCTCGCCCGGCCCTGAGGTCGCTGGACCGCGTGCGCAGCGCCTGGGCCCTGGCCCGGTCGGTCGACGCACGCGCGGTGACCGCCCGCGCCGTCGCACGAGGCCAGGAGGGCGCCGCGATCGCCCAGGCGCTGTTTGCGGCCAGGCGCGACGCGATCGATACTGGGTCGGCGCCGGGCTGATGCCGGACCGGAGGGTTCGGGTTCCGCCGGTGGCGGCTCCGGCCGGGCGCCGGGACCCTCGGGAGGAGTTGCACCATGGGACTGGGCGAAGGCATACGCAAGCACGGCTTCCGCAAGTGGTACGAGCGTGAGCTCATCCAGGGGCACGCGCACCTCGTCCTCACGATCCTGTGCGCGATCGGCCTGCTGTCGGTGTTCGAGGTGTTCAGCACCGCCACGCTCCGCGAGAAGCTCTTCGATGTCGGCGCGCTGGCGCTGTTCGCCACGGTGGGCATCTGGTCGCTGCGTCGCTACCTGTACCTGCTGATGCACGCAGAGCACACAGCCAACCAGGCCGTGTGCGCCAAGTGCGAGACCTACGGCCGGCTCGCGATCGCGCACGAGGACCCGGGCTACCGGCGACTGACCGTGCGCTGCAAGCGCTGCGGGCACGAGTGGCCGATCATCGACGGGCCCGACTGAACTGCGCACGGAACGGCACGGCGCTGAAGCGCCGTGCCCGGGCGGCTCAGATCAGCAGGCCGATGCCCGCCGCAATGGCGCTGAGCAGCAGGCTGCTGGCGATCGGCAGGAACCACTCCCGCCCGCCGAGCTTGAAGTGGAAGTCCCCGGGCAGCCGCCCGAGCCCGATGCGCTCGAGCCATGGCCGGATGCCGTTGAAGATCAGCATCGCGAGCAGGAAGACCAGCAACCAGCGCAGCATCGTCGGGGCCTCGGGCGGGATTCGTCGCGGCGGAGTTCGTCGCGTCAGAGCCGGTGCGAGCGGTCGCCGTGCGCGAAGCCGAGCAGTTCCGGTGCCGCGGCGCCCCCCAGCCCTCGCCCGAGGGCCAGCACCTTGAAGAGCTCGCCCATCTCGTGCTCGTGCACCAGGCGCCAGGCATCGGGCCGCTCGCGCGGGGCGGCGGCCGCGAGGTCCGCCGCGATCCCGCAGTTGACGAGGAAGTTCGCCTGCGAGGTGTAGCCCAGCACCTCGAGCCCGACCTCCTGCGCCGCCAGCGCCATGGCGGTGAAGTCGACGTGCGCGGTGAGGTCCTGGGCGCCGACGTCGACCAGCGGGTCGTCGTGCGCACGGTGAGCACGGTGGCACATCAGCGTGCCGCGCAGCCGCTGCGCGAGGTAGAACTCGCGCTCGGGAAAGCCGTAGTCGATGAACAGGGCGAGTGCATGGCGCATGCGCTCGCCCAGAGATCGCACGAAGGCCGCGGCCTGCTCGGGCAGTTCCACCACGGTGCCGTCGACCCAGGGGCCATCGACCGGGTGCTCGATCGGCGGCGCGGCGTCGGTGTCGTGATCGGCCCAGGCGAACAGCCGCGCCGCGGTGGCGCCAGGCCGGCCGTCGTCGCCGGGCGCAAGCGCCACGCCGCGTTCGCGCCAGCCGCTGCCGGTGCGCACCAGCAGGCGCACGGGCATGGCGTCGAGCACCTCGTTGCCGATCACGACGCCATCGATGGCCGCCGGCCAGGTGTCGAGCCAGCGCACCTCGACCCCGGCGCCGGCCAGCGCTTCGGCCTGGCGGGCACGCAGCGCCCCGGACACGTCGACGAGGTCGACCCTGTCGACCGGCGTGCCCTGCGCCGCCAGCGCGTCGACCAGCTGCCGCGCCAGCTGGCCGGTCCCGCCGCCGAACTCGGTGAGCACGCGCACGCCGGCGGCCTCGAACCCCTCGGCCACCTGGCGCGCCAGCGCGCGGGCGAACAGCGGCGACAGCAGCGGCGCGGTGACGAAGTCGCTGCCGCCGCGCGGGTCGCGGCCGAAGGGGCCGTCCGGCCGGTCATCGCGCGCGTAGTAGCCCAGGCCCGGCGCGTACAGCGCCAGGGCCATGAACCGGTCGAAGGGCAGCCAGCCGCCGGCGGCGCGGATCTCGTCGGCAATGCGGGCCGCCAGGGCGCCGGAAGCGGCCGCCGCGGGCGTCCCCGCCCCTGGCAGGGCTGCGCCGGGCGCCGGCACGGCCGCCGGAGGGTCGGCCGATACACTGCGCACGACGGGCATCGCACGATTGTAGGAAGCCATGACGCCGCGACCCGGAACGCCACCCCCGCCCCCTGCCAGCGCCGGCGCACGCCCGGTGGTGCTGGTGACCGGCGGCGCGCAGCGCATCGGGCGCGAGATCGTGCTGCACCTGGCCCAGGCCGGCCACGACATCGCCCTTCACTACCGCCGGTCGGCCGACGAGGCCGATGCCACTGCGCGCGCCGCGCGAGCCGCCGGGGCCCGGGTGGAGTGCTTCGCCGCGGACCTGGCCGATGAGTCCGACGCCCGCGGCCTGGTGCCCGCCGTGGTCGAGCGCTTCAGCCGGCTCGACGCCGTCGTCGCCAATGCCTCCGCGTTCGAGTACGACGCCCCCGCGTCCTTCTCGTACTCGCGCCTGGGCGCGATGATGGCCGCCAACACCGCGCCGGCCGTGGTCCTGGCGCAGGCCCTGCACGACCATCTGGCCGGCTGCAGCGAGGTCGGCTGCGTCGTCACGCTGCTCGACCAGAAGCTCTGGAACCCCAATCCGGACTACTTCTCGTACACGTTGTCCAAGGCAGCCCTGCAGGCCGCCACGGTCATGCTGGCGCAAGCCCTGGCGCCGCGCGTGCGCGTGTGCGGCGTCGCGCCCGGCGTGACACTGGTCTCCGGGCCGATGAGCGAGGCCGAGTTCGCCGCGGCCCGCACCATGACGCCGCTGGGACGCTCATCGACGCCGGCCGACATCGCGCGGGCGGTGCGTTTCCTGATCGAGTCGCCGGCGATCACCGGCACCACGCTGCTCGTCGACGGCGGCCAGCACCTGCAGGGCCAGCCGCGCGACGTGCTCTTCCTCGCCCAGCAGGCGCCGCGCGACACCGAGCCAGGTCACGAGCCCGACACCGTCCCGGCGGCGTTGGTCGACGATGCCCATGCGGACACCATTCCCGGCGCGCTCGACGACCGGCACCCCACCCTCCCCGGCCCCTCGACATGACCCTGCTGACCGATCCCCGCCTGGCCGACTGCCGGCGCCTGTTCCTGCGTGACTACGAGGTCTGGATCAACATCGGCGTGCATGACTTCGAGAAGAAGGCCGAGCAGCGCGTGGTGATCAACGTCGACCTGTACGTGCCGCTGGCCACCAGCACGCCTGCCCACGACCGTCTCGACGAGGTCGTCGACTACGACTTCATCCGACGCGAGGTCGGCGAGCGCGTCTCGCGTGGGCACATCCACCTGCAGGAGACGCTGTGCGACGACCTGCTCGCGCGCCTGCTTGCCCACCCTGGGGTGCGCGCGGCGCGCGTGTCGACCGCAAAGCCCGACGTCTACCCGGACTGCGAGGCCGTCGGCTGCGAGGTCTTCGGCTTCGCGTCGGGCCGCTAAGGGGGGGGATCGCACCATGAACCTGATCACCGACGCTGCGCTCGCGGACACCGCGACTCCCCTCGGCGGCCCGGCTCCCGAGACCCTGACGGACGGCCCCTTCGCCGCGCTGCCTGGGCCCGCCCCTGGCGAACCTGCCTCCGGCTGGGGCGCCGGCCCGCGCCCCGACCTGAAGGCCGAGGCCCGTGCCGCACGCGAGCTCAACAAGCTCAGCAAGCGCCTGCACCGGCAGGTCGGCGAGGCGATCGTCGACTACAACATGATCGAGGCCGGCGACAAGGTGATGGTCTGCGTGTCGGGCGGCAAGGACAGCTACGCGCTGCTCGACATCCTGATCAACCTGCGCGCGCGCGCGCCGGTGCCGTTCGAGCTGGTCGCGGTGAACCTCGACCAGAAGCAGCCGGGTTTCCCCGAGCACGTGCTGCCGCAGTACCTCACGGAACGCGGCGTGGATTTCCGCATCGAGGAGCAGGACACCTACTCGATCGTCAAGCGCCTGATCCCCGAGGGCAAGACGATGTGCAGCCTGTGCTCGCGGCTGCGGCGCGGCATCCTGTACCGGGTGGCCAGCGAGCTCGGCGCCACCAAGATCGCGCTGGGCCACCACCGCGACGACATCGTGGTGACCGCGCTGATGAACATGTTCTTCGGTGGGCGGCTCAAGGGCATGCCCCCGAAGCTCGTGAGCGACGACGGCCGGCATGTCGTCATCCGGCCACTCGCCTATGTCGCCGAGACCGACCTGGAGCGGTGGGCTCGCCATCGGCAGTTCCCGATCATCCCCTGCACCCTCTGCGGCAGCCAGGAGAATGCCCAGCGCCTGCAGATCAAGAAGATGCTGCGCGAGTGGGAGCGGCAGCACCCGGGGCGCTCCGACAACATGTTCCGCGCGCTGGCCCACGTGACGCCCTCGCACCTGGCCGACCGCCGTCTCTATCCCTTCGAGACGCTCAAGCCCACCGGCGAGGTCAACCCCGGCGGCGACCTTGCGTTCGACGAGGAGGAGACCTGCGCGCCGCCGGGTCAGGTCGTCTGGCAGTCACGCGAGCCGGACTGAACCGCCAGCGGCGCATCGGGATCCGACGTCCGCCGGCCTGAAGGAGCCCGAACATGACCCGCGTCGCCCCCGTCCGATCGCCGTCTGCCCCAGCCGCGCCGCCGGGTCGCCGCCACGCCTCAGCGGCGCGGCCGCGCTGGGCGATGTTCGCCGCGCTCGCGCTGGCAACGGCGCTCGGCGGATGCGCCACGCTGCGCGCCGTCGACAGCGATGTCGCGAGCTATAGCCAGTGGCCGGCGGATCGCAAGCCCGGCACCTACGCGTTCGAGCGCCTGCCCTCGCAGCAGGCGCGACCCGAGGAGCAGGCCGCGCTCGAGGCCGCGGCCCGCGGAGCGCTCGAGAAGGCCGGCTTCACGCCCGCTGCCGACGCGGCGAGCGCCGACGTCGCCGTGCAGCTCGGCACCCGCACCACCCGCCTCAACGCGTGGCCGACGAACGACCGGCTCTTCTGGGGTCCGGGCGGTTGGTACGGACACCCCTGGCGCACGCCCTACTGGGCCTTCCCGATGGGCATCGGCTGGAATGACTTCCCGCGCTACGAGCGCGAGGTGGCGGTGCTGATCCGCGACCGTCGCAGCGGACAACCGCTGTTCGAGTCCCGCGCGGCCAACGACGGAACGTCGTCAGCGCCCGCCGACGTGCTCGCCGCGATGTTCGAAGCCGCACTGAAGGACTTCCCGGCGGCGGCCGTGAATCCGAGGCGCGT
>JALOSQ010000037.1 GCA_025458335.1 Ideonella sp. | reverse complement strand
CTATCGCGAGCAGGCCGAGGGCCTGCTCGAAGGCGGCGTCGACCTGTTCCTGGTCGAGACCATCTTCGACACGCTCAACGCCAAGGCGGCCATCTTCGCACTCGACGAGCTGATGGCGTCGACCGGCGAGCGCCTGCCGGTGATCCTCTCGGGGACGGTGACCGATGCGTCCGGCCGCATCCTTTCCGGCCAGACCGTCGGTGCGTTCTGGAACAGCGTGCGCCACGCGCGTCCCCTGGCGGTCGGCCTGAACTGCGCGCTGGGTGCCGCCCTCATGCGGCCCTACCTCGAGGAGCTCTGCAAGGCCGCCTCGGACACCTGGATCAGCTGTTACCCGAACGCCGGCCTGCCGGCTTCGACGAGACGCCCGAGATCACCGGCGGGCTGCTCGAGGACTTCGCGAAGGCGGGCTTCCTGAACATCGCCGGCGGCTGCTGCGGCACCACGCCAGAGCACATCGCGGAGATCGCGCACCGCGTGTCGGCCTATCGCCCGCGGCATCGGCGCGATCCGTTGTTCGGAGCCCTCGTCGACCGGCCGGCCGAGGTGGGCGAGCCGGCCTGAGAACGCGCGGACGCAGTGCCCGCGGGCCGCGCAGTGGCGAGCGGCTCAGCGGCCCGGCCCGGCAGGTCGTGCGCCCGGCTCGCCGATCAGGATCTCGACGCGCCGGTCGCCCGTTGCACCGCCCATGCCGGCATCCCGGGCGCCCCGCCCGGCGACGCTGATGCGGGGCGCGGGCACGCCGCGGGCCACGAGCCAGTCGCGCACGCTGGCGGCTCGGTCCAGCGACAGGGCATCGTTGCCGGTCGACGACCCGCCCGGGTCGGTGTGGCCGACGATGCGCAGCTCGGACGCCGGCCAGCTGCGTGCGGCTGCCGCCACACGGTCGAGCCAGCCGCGCGCAGCCGGGCGCAGCGCTGCACGGCCCGGCTCGAAGCTCGCGTCCCCGGGCAGCACGATCCAGACCCGCTGGTCGGTGGAACGCGCGACCACGGGCCCGCCGGAGAGGCTGCGGGCCAGCTCGCCCACGACACGGTCGGCCGCGGACGTCCATTCGTAGGCACCGGCCCCGCGCGCCGGCCCCGGAGCCGAGCCGGCGACGGCCGGCGCCGCGGCAGGCAGCGGCTTGGGGGGGGACTCGCAGCCGGAGGTCAACAGCGACGCGGCCAGGCAGAGCGCCACGGCCGAGCATCGCCCGTCTCGGGACGGGGGCGCTCGCCGGGCGGCGGGCGTGTGGATCATCTCGGGCATGGTGCGGATTGCACGCGATGCGTGGCCGGCGGGCAAGCAGGTGGGCAGTCCCTAGAATGCGCCTTGCTCGAGGAGCGCTGCGAGGGTCGACTCCGACCGCCAGGCTCGGGCAGCCGGCGCGCCCTGCGCCGGGTTCGCAACGGCGCTCGTCCCACCGCGGCCGCGGTGCGCGACGGGCCCGCCTCGCCGGCAGGCGCGTCCTGCGCACCGGCCGCTTGCGAGCTGCCATGACCGCGACCACCACCGCCGATGCCCCGCCACCGATGAGGCTTTCGGGCCTGGAGCCCCTCTCGATCGGGCCCGGGTCGCTGTTCGTCAACATCGGGGAGCGCACCAACGTCACCGGCAGCCGTGCCTTCGCGAAGATGATCCTGGAGGGACGGTTCGAGGATGCGCTGGCGGTGGCGCGGCAGCAGGTCGAGAACGGCGCGCAGATCATCGACGTCAACATGGACGAGGCGATGCTGGACAGCCGGGCCGCCATGGAACGTTTCCTCAAGCTGGTGGCCGGCGAGCCCGAGATCGCCCGTGTGCCGCTCATGATCGACAGCTCCAAGTGGGAGGTGATCGAGGCCGGGCTCAAGTGCATCCAGGGCAAGGGCATCGTCAACTCCATCTCGCTGAAGGAGGGCGAAGCCGAGTTCCGGCGCCAGGCGACCCTGGTGCGCCGCTACGGCGCGGCCGCGGTGGTGATGGCGTTCGACGAGAAGGGCCAGGCCGACACCTTCGCGCGCAAGGTCGAGATCTGCGGGCGGGCATACCGGATCCTGGTCGAGGAAGTCGGCTTCCCGCCCGAGGACATCATCTTCGACCCGAACATCTTCGCGATCGCCACCGGCATCGAGGAGCATGACAACTACGCGGTCGACTTCATCGAGGCCACGCGCTGGATCAAGGCGAACCTGCCTGGCGCCAAGGTGTCGGGCGGCGTGTCGAACGTGAGCTTCAGCTTCCGCGGCAACGACCCGGTGCGCGAGGCGATCCACACGGTGTTCCTGTACCACGCCATCCGCGCCGGCCTCGACATGGGGATCGTCAACGCCGGGATGATCGGCGTCTACGACGACCTGGACCCTGGCCTGCGCGAGCGGGTGGAGGACGTGGTGCTCAACCGCCGCCCGGATGCCGGCGAGCGCCTGGTCGAGATCGCCGAGCAGGCCAAGGGGGCCGCCAAGGACGACTCGGCACGGCTGGCCTGGCGCGGCGCCCCGGTCGAGGAGCGGCTCAGCCACGCCCTCGTGCACGGCATCACCGAGTTCATCACCCAGGACACCGAGGAGTGCTGGCGCGGGATCGAGGCCACTGGCGGCCGCCCGCTGCACGTGATCGAGGGCCCGCTGATGGCCGGCATGAACGTGGTCGGCGACCTGTTCGGTGCCGGCAAGATGTTCCTGCCGCAGGTGGTGAAGTCTGCGCGGGTGATGAAGCAGGCGGTGGCCCATCTGCTGCCCTACATCGAGGCCGAGAAACAGGCGCTGGCCGACGCCGGCGGCGAGGTCAAGGCCAAAGGGCGCATCGTGATCGCGACCGTCAAGGGCGACGTGCACGACATCGGCAAGAACATCGTCACCGTCGTGCTCCAGTGCAACAACTTCGAGGTGTTCAACATGGGCGTGATGGTCCCGTGCCAGGACATCCTCGCCAAGGCGCGGGAGGTCGAGGCCGACATCGTGGGGCTGTCCGGCCTGATCACCCCCAGCCTCGAGGAAATGCAGCACGTGGCCGCCGAGATGCAGCGCGACCCGTGGTTCCGCGAGCGCGGCACGCCGCTGCTGATCGGCGGGGCGACGACCAGCCGGGTCCACACCGCGGTCAAGATCTCGCCGCACTACGAGGGCCCGGTGGTCTACGTGCCCGACGCCTCGCGCAGCGTCGGCGTGTGCTCGGACCTGCTGTCGTCCGAGCGCTCGGCGCGCTTCCTCGAGGAACTGCGAGCCGACGTTGCCAAGGTGCGCCAGCTTCACGCCGGCAAGAAGGCAACGCCGCTGGTGACGCTGGCCCAGGCCCGGGCCAACAAGACACCCGTCGACTGGTCGGCCTACGAGCCGCCGCGGCCGCGCTTCGTGGGTCGTCGGGTGCTGCGCAACGCCGACCTCGCCGAGCTGGCTGCCTGCATCGACTGGGGTCCGTTCTTCCAGACCTGGGACCTGGCGGGGCCCTACCCGGCAATCCTCGACGACCCTGTCGTCGGCGAGCAGGCGCGCAAGGTGTTCGCGGACGCGCAGGCGATGCTGCGGCGCGCGATCGAGGGGCGCTGGCTGGCCGCGCATGGCGTGTTCGGCCTGTGGCCGGCCAACACCGTCGGCGACGATGACATCGAGGTGTATGCCGACGAGTCCCGCACGGAGGTGCTGATGACCTGGCATGGCCTGCGCCAGCAGACCGAGCGGCCGGTGGTCGACGGGGTTCGGCGGCCCAACCGGTGCCTCGCGGACTTCGTCGCGCCGCGCGGCGTGCGACCCGACTACGTGGGCCTGTTCGCGGTGACGGCCGGCCTGGGTGTGGACGCAAAGGAGCGGCAGTTCCTGGCGGCTCACGACGACTACTCGGCGATCCTGCTCAAGGCCCTGGCTGATCGACTCGCCGAGGCGTTCGCCGAGCGCCTTCATCAGCGCGTGCGCACCGAGTTCTGGGGCTATGCGCCCGACGAGCGGCTGTCCAACGAGGACCTGATCGCCGAGCGATACCGCGGTGTCCGGCCGGCTCCTGGTTACCCGGCCTGTCCTGACCATTCGGTCAAGCGCGCGATGTTCCGCGTGCTCCACGCCGAGGAGATCGGCATGGGCCTGACCGAGAGCCTGGCCATGACGCCCGCCGCGAGCGTCAGCGGCTTCTACCTGTCGCACCCGGACTCCACCTACTTCAACGTCGGGCGCATCGGCGCCGACCAGGCCGACGACTGGTCGCAGCGCAGCGGGGCCGACGCCGCCTGGGCGCGCCGCCTGACCGAAGCCTGGAGTTGAGGGCGGCGCGCGCCGCCCGGCGCATGCCTCGGAGGCAGCGGTAACGACCGTAACGCGCTGTGAGGCCGGCGCGCGTTGTCACGGTTTGGAACCCCTGATCGAGCGGGTCACGGACACACTGCGCGCTCCTGCCGACCGCCCCCCTGAGCGGCGGTCGTCCCGAGCCCCGAGGTGAGCCGTGTCCCTGCCCCCGCCTGACTTGACCCCCCCGCCGCTGGCGCGCGATCCCGCCTCTCGTGTGCGCTGGCGTGGCGCGCTGGCCGCGGCCACGCTGGCACTGGCGCTGGCCGCCTGCGGCGGATCCGGGGGGGGAGCCTCCGGCGAAGGCACCGCGGCCGTGCAGCCCACGTCGACCGAGGCCTCGCGCTTCCTCGCGCAGGCCACGATGGGCCCGAACGAGGCGGCGATCGGCGAATTGGCGGGCCAGACGTACGGCCAATGGCTGGCCGCACAGTTCGCCGAGCCGGCCGTGCCGCACAAGGCCTACCTCGACCGGCTGGCCGCCGAGTTCGCGGCTGCCGGCACGGGCCAGCTCAGTGCCAGCCACTTCTACGAGTCGTGGTGGCAGCAGGCGGTCACCGGTCGCGACCAGCTGCGACAGCGCGTGGCCTTCGCGCTGTCGCAGATCTTCGTCGTCTCGTTCGCCGACTCGAACGTCTCGAACTACCCGAGGGGCATGGCGTCGTACTACGACACGCTGGCCGCCCACGCCTTCGGCAACTACCGCGACCCCCGCGACCGGCCGCGTGCCCGACGAGAACTACGCCCGCGAGGTGATGCAGCTGTTCTCCATCGGCCTGTACGAGCTCAACCCGGACGGCACGCGCAAGGTCGACGGCGCCGGCAACCCGGTCGAGACATACACGATGGCCGACATCCAGGGCCTCGCCAAGGTGTTCACCGGCTGGAGCTGGTACGCGGGTCCTAACCTCACGGATCGCACGCGCACCCGCTTCTTCGGCGGCAGCGCGAACCCGGAGCGCGAGTGGCGGCCGATGCAGGCGTACAGCCGCCACACGTCGAACACCGACTTCCATTCGGCGAGCGCCAAGACCTTCCTGGGCAAGACGATCCCGGCGCAGACGACGCCGAATCCCGAGGCCAGCCTCAAGGAAGCACTCGACCACCTGTTCAACCACCCCAACGTCGGCCCGTTCATCGGCTCGCTGCTGATCCAGCGCCTGGTGACCAGCAACCCGAGCCCGGCCTACGTGGCACGCACAACAACGGCGCCGGCGTGCGCGGCGACCTGAAGGCGGTCGTCGCGGCGGTCCTGCTCGACCCCGAGGCGCGCGCCGCGCCGGTGGCGGGCGATGCAGCCGCCGGCAAGCTGCGCGAACCGGTGCTGCGCATGACGCACTGGATGCGCGCATTCAACGCACGCAGCACCTCGGGGCGTTTCCTGGGTATCGACAACACCGACGATCCGGCGAGCCGCCTGGGGCAGACGCCCTTGCGCTCGCCCACCGTGTTCAACTTCTTCCGCCCGGGCTACACGCCGCCCAACACCGCGCTGTCCGCGCAGTCGCTGGTGGCCCCCGAACTGCAGATCGCGCACGAGGTCTCGGTCGCCGGCTACCTGAACTACCTGCAAGGCTGGGTCTCGCGTGCGCCGAGCAGCACGCAGGACGTCAAGCCCGACTACGTCAAGGAGCTCGACCTGGTCGACAAGCCCTCGGCGGCCCAGCCGACCGAGCTGGTCGAGCGCGTCAACCTGCTGCTGATGGGCGGGCGCATGTCGGAATCGCTCAAGACGGCGCTCACCACGGCGATCGCCGGCCGGGCGATCCCGGCGCCGACCCGCAACAGCTCGGGCCAGGTGACCAACCAGACACAGATCGACGCGGCCCGCCGCGACCGCGTGCACATCGCGGTCTTCCTGACGATGGCCTCGCCCGAGTTCCTGGCGCAGCGCTGACCCCCCCGACCGCGAGACGAGGTTATCGATGAAGCATCTCCCCGCCACGCGGCGCCAGTTCCTGCGCGTCGCTTCGGTGATCGGTGGCTCGGTGGGCGCCGCGGGCGCCCCCTTCGCACTCAACCTGGCTGCGCTCGGGTCAGCGGCCGCGCAGACCTCGGGCGACTACAAGGCGCTGGTCTGCCTGTTCCTGTTCGGCGGCAACGACAGCGCGAACATGGTCTTGCCGACCGACACTGCAAGCTGGACGGCCTACACCAACACGCGCAGCCAGGCGCCGGACCCGATCGCACTGCGCCCGGCCGGGACCGCGCCCGACGCTTCAGCCGCTGGAGGCTCGCCCGCGGCGCTCGGCGGCGTGCTGCCGCTCACGCCCAACCACACCGTGTCGCCGGAGAACGCATCGCGGGCGCTGGCGCTGCACCCCGCAATGGCCGAGGCGCGCACGCTGTTCAACACGGACGGCAGGCTCGCGATCATCGCCAACGCCGGGCCGTTGATCACACCCATCACCAAGGCCGAGTACCGCGCCAACAGCAAGCCGAGGCCGCCCAAGCTGTTCTCGCACAACGACCAGCAGTCGACGTGGCAGGCGCTGTCGCCCGAGGGTGCACGCATCGGCTGGGGCGGGCGGCTGGGCGACCTCGTGGCCTCGCAGAACAGCCCCAACACCATCTTCACCAACATCTCGGCCACGGGCAACGCGGTGTTCCTCGCCGGCCAGAGCGTGTTCCAGTATCAGGTCGGCGGCGGCGGCGCGGTGCGCATCAACGCGCTGAACGGCACGACGCTGTTCGGCTCGGCGGCGGCCCAGCAGGAGTTCCGGTCGCTCGTCACCGGGGACAACGAGAACCTGTTCGCCAAGGAGTACGCGGCCATCACCCGCCGCTCGGTCGAGGCGCAGGCAGCGTTCCAGGCGGCGTTCAACGCGTCGACCGTGGCTGCGCCTACTCAGTACTTCAACCCGACCACGCGGGCCAACGCGAACAGCGGCATCGCCAGCCAGCTGCAGACCGTCGCCCGCATCATCGGCGCACGCAACGCACTCGGGACCCGCCGGCAGATCTTCTTCGTCAGCCTCGGGGGCTTCGACACGCACGACAACCAGAACCGCTCCCACAGCGACCTGATGGCCCGCCTGTCGCACGCGCTCAAGTACTTCGACGACACGATGGGCGCGATGGGCATGCGCGACAACGTCACCCTGTTCACCGCCAGCGACTTCGGGCGGACCTTCACCAGCAACGGCGACGGCACCGACCACGGCTGGGGGGCGCACCACTTCGTGCTCGGCGGTGCGGTGCGCGGCCGCGAGGTCTACGGCCGCTTTCCGCAGATCGGCCTGAACCACGACGACGAGGTCGGTTCCGGCAACCTGATCCCGGGCATCTCGGTCGACCAGATCGGCGCGACGCTCGGCCGCTGGTTCGGGGCCAGCGAGTCCGACCTGGACCTCGTGTTCCCCAACCTTCGCAACTTCAACCGGAACCTCGGCTTCGTGTGAGGCCCGTGACCGGGCGTTCCGCGACCTCGCCTGCGGATACCGCCCGTTACCGGCGCCGGCCGTGCCCGGTCATCGTCGCCGGCCAGCTGTTGCGTTGAGGCTGGGACACACCGTGGGTCTCGAACACCCCGGTCGTGATGCCACGAAAGGAGCTCAGACATGGATGCCCAGACTCCCGCCTCCCCCGGCGCCGTGCCGTCGACCCCCGGTGTGCCTATGAACCGGTGGGTGATCGGTGGGATCGGCATGCTGGCCGGCGGCGCCATCGCCGCGGCCATCGTCGCCTCGCCGCTGGTGCGCGGCGACCGCGCGCCCGAAGCGGCCGCACCCACTCCCACCGCGGCGACCACCGCTGCCGCGGCGCCCACCAAGGCGGCCGCGCCACCGCAGCGCGCAGCCGCCGCGCCCGCCGAGGTCTGCGCCTCCTGCGGCACCGTCGAGTCGGTGACCGTCGTCAAGCAGAAGGGCGAGGGCACGGGTGTCGGCGCGGTGGCCGGCGGTGTCATCGGGGGCGTGGTGGGTAACCAGATCGGCGGCGGCTCCGGCAAGACGGTGGCGACCGTGCTTGGCGCCGTCGGCGGCGGCATGGCCGGCCACGAGATCGAGAAGCAGGCCCGTGCGACCACGACCTTCCAGGTGCGCGTGCGCATGGACGATGGCACGGTGCGCACGGTCACCCAGCGGCAACAGCCGGCCGTCGGGGCACGGGTGAACGTCACCGCGCAGGGCCTTCGGCCGCTCACGGCCGGGTCCTGATTCCACGGACCTGCGCCCTCGTTCGCGGCGGCGGGTTCGCCGCCCCGGCGGTCTCCCCGGGCGGGGCTCGCCGTCGCGGGATCCGCCCAGGCTTCGGCCGGAGGAGGTCAAGCGGCCTTTGGCGGGTCTCGCGCCGGCAGTGCTCGTCGGTACTGCACGGCCTCGGCCATGGCCTCGAGGCCGATGACCGGCTCGGGGGGTTCCCCGGCGCAACCGGCGGCATTGAGATCCTCGATCGTGAGGGCCACCCGCAGCAGGCGGTGCCAGGCGCGTGACGACCACCCGAGCCGCTGCGCGGCGTCGAGCCCGAACCGGCGCGCTGCATCGCCGAGCCGGGCATTCCGCTCGAGGTCCGCGGCTTCGAGTCGCGCGTTCGGCACGCCCTGCCGCCGGCAGGCGCGCTCGCGGGCATGCCGGACCCGGGCGGCGACCTGCGCGGACGGCTCGCCCGGCGGCAACGCCTCCAGCGTTCGGCTGTCGACCGCAGGCACCTCGACCTGCAGGTCGATGCGGTCGAGCAGGGGCCCGCTGAGCTTCGCCTGGTAACGCTGGACGGCGTCGGGTGTGCAGCGGCAGGCATGCCGCGGGTGCCCGAGCCAGCCGCAGGGGCACGGGTTCATCGCCCCGACGAACTGGAAGCGCGCCGGGAACTCCGCCTGCCGGGCCGCACGCGACAGCGTGATGCGCCCGGTCTCCAGCGGCTCGCGCAAAGCCTCGAGCGCGGCGCGGGGGAACTCGGGCAGCTCGTCCAGGAACAGCACGCCGCCATGGGCCAGCGAGATCTCGCCTGGCCGCGGTGGTGAGCCGCCCCCGACCAGCGCTGCGGCTGACGCGCTGTGGTGCGGCTGGCGCATGGGACGCTGGCCCCACGGGGGTGCGGCCAGGTGCCGCGACAGGCTCGCGATCGCCGCCGACTCGAGCGACTCGGCTTCCGACATCGGGGGCAGCAGCCCGGGAAGGCGCTGTGCGAGCATCGACTTGCCCGTGCCGGGCGGCCCGACGAGCAGCAGCCCATGGTCGCCGGCGGCCGCGATCTCGAGCGCACGGCGTGCGACCGCCTGACCGCGGACGTCGCGCAGGTCGGCCATCGGGGCGGGCGCGACGGCAGCGGGCGAGGGCACGGGGCGCTGGAGCGACAGCGCAGCGCCGGTTGGCCGCGCGCCCGGCGCGAGGGCCGCCACGACCTCGCGCAGGTGCGTGGCGCCATGCACGACGAGCCCGGGAACCCGCGCGGCGGCTTGCGCGCTGTCGGCCGGCAGCACCAGCGCCCGGCTCGCGCGACCACTGGCCAGGGCCTGCCGCCGCACGGCCAGCGCCAGCGCGAGCGCCTCGCGCACCGGGCGCAGTTCGCCGGCCAGGGACAGCTCCCCCGCGAACTCGCAGTCCGCCAGTGCCGCGGCGTCGACCTGGCCGCTGGCCGCCAGGATGCCCAGCGCGATCGGCAGGTCGAAGCGGCCCGAGGCCTTGGGCAAGTCGGCCGGCGCGAGGCTGACCGTGATGCGGCGGTTCATCGGGAAGTCCAGGCCGAGTGAGGTGAGCGCCGCGCGGACGCGGTCGCGCGCCTCCCGGACCTCGGTGTCGGCCAGTCCCACCAGCGAGAACGCCGGCAGGCCGTTGGCCAGGTGAACCTCGACGGTCACGGGCGGGGCGGTCAGACCCTCCAGGGCCCGGGTGTGGACGGTGGCGAAGGACATGCCGGCATGGTCGCCTGCGCAGGACGTACGCCCGGACCCCCTCCGCGGGACGCCCGTCCGGGGGAACTCGGGCGCACCGTGCCGGTGCATTACCCAACGCACTGAAACAGTGCGGTCGGCGCGGCCCCGCGGCTCTTCGAGACGGATGCCGGCGAGGCCGCATGCACTCGTCACAGGGTGTGTCGACGGCCTGCCGGCAGCAGACGGCAGGCGTGGCACGGAAGCTGCAGAAGGCTCCCGGCGGTATCTGCGGCGGGCCTCGGCGCGCCGCGGCCGGTGCACCGAACGACGAGATCGAAGTTGAGTCCCGCGGCGACCGCCGGTCGTCGCTCAACCCAGTGAGGGGAATGTCATGAAGATGGTGACCGCGATCGTCAAGCCCTTCAAGCTCGACGAAGTGCGCGAGGCCCTGAGCGCCATCGGCGTCCAGGGCGTGACCGTGACCGAAGTGAAGGGCTTCGGCCGGCAAAAGGGCCACACCGAGCTGTATCGCGGTGCGGAGTACGTGGTCGACTTCCTGCCGAAGGTCAAGATCGAGGCGGCGGTCGACGATGCGATCGTCGACCGGGTGATCGAGGCCATCGAAGGCGCCGCTCGCACCGGGAAGATCGGCGACGGAAAGATCTTCATCTGCAATCTCGAGCAAGTGGTGCGCATCCGCACCGGCGAGACGGGCAAGGACGCCCTCTGACCCCCGACCGTGAACACCCAAGAGAGTCCACCATGAGAAAACTCATCACCATCCTGGCCTTGGGCGTCGCCGCCCTGGGCCTCAGCACGGGGGTCCTGGCGGCCGATCCGACCCCGGCTACCGCGGTCCTGGCCCAGGCCACGACCGCTGCACCGGCAGAGACAGCACCCGCGGCGACTGCCACCCCGGCGACCCCGGCAGCGGAGACGCCGGCTGCTGCCGCGCCTGCGGCCGAAGCCACCGCGGCGCCTGCCGCCGAGGCCGCAGCGGCTACCCCGCCGGTGCCCAACAAGGGCGATACCGCTTTCATGTATGCCGCGACCGTTCTGGTCATCCTGATGACCATCCCGGGTCTCGCGCTGTTCTATGGCGGCATGGTGCGCGCCAAGAACATGCTGTCGGTGCTGATGCAGGTGTTCACCGTGTTCGCGCTGATCTCGGTGCTCTGGGTGATCTACGGTTACTCGGTGGCCTTCACCGCCGGGACGCCGTACTTCGGCGGCCTGTCGAAGATGTTCCTGTCGGGGGTTACGCCGGAATCGATCGCGGCCACCTTCAGCAAGGGCGTCTACATCCCCGAGTTGAGCTTCGTCGCCTTCCAAGGCACGTTCGCGGCAATCACCACCGCGCTGATCGTCGGGGCGTTCGCCGAACGCATCAAGTTCTCGGCGGTCCTGCTCTTCTCGGTGCTGTGGTTCACGTTCGCGTACCTGCCGGTGGCTCACATGGTCTGGTACTGGGACGGCCCGGACGCGATCACGGACGCGGAGACCCTGGCGACCGTGACTGCCAATGCCGGTGCCTTGTGGGCCAAGGGAGCACTGGACTTTGCAGGCGGCACCGTCGTGCACATCAACGCCGCCGTCGCTGGCCTGGTCGGCGCGTACATGATCGGCAAGCGTATCGGCTACGGCAAGGAAGCGCTCACGCCGCACAGCTTGACGCTCACGATGGTCGGTGCTTCGCTGCTGTGGGTGGGCTGGTTCGGCTTCAACGCCGGCTCCAACCTCGAGGCGAACGGCGTGGCGGCGCTGGCCTTCGTGAACACGGTCGTTGCCACTGCGGCGGCCGTGCTGGCCTGGGCGGCAGGCGAAGCGCTGATGAAGGGCAAGGCCTCGATGCTGGGCGGCGCTTCCGGCGCTGTGGCGGGCCTGGTCGCGATCACGCCGGCCGCGGGCTTCGTCGGTGTCGGCGGTGCGCTGGTCATCGGCATCGTGTCCGGCTTCCTGTGCCTGTGGGGCGTCAATGGTCTGAAGAAGATGCTCGGCGCCGACGACTCGCTCGACGTCTTCGGCATCCACGGCGTGGGTGGTATCGCGGGCGCGCTGCTCACCGGCGTGTTCGCCTCTCCGGCCCTTGGCGGCCTGGGTGCCTGCGACTACATCGAGAACAAGTGCGGGGTCTTCCCCGGTATCGGTGCGCAGGTCTGGATCCAGTTCCAGGGCGTCCTGTACACGGTGGTGCTCTCGGCCATCGTCGCCTTCATCGCCTTCAAGATCGTCGACATGATCATCGGCCTGCGCGTCACCGAGGAAGAGGAGCGCGAGGGCCTCGACATCACGTCGCACGGCGAGACGGCCTACCACAGCTGATCCGCCGCGCGGCTCCCGAGCAACGGAGCGCGAGAGCAAGGCCGGCGCCGCCAGGCGCCGGTTTGACCGGGCTGCCCAAGGGCAGCCCGTTTTTCTTGGCCGGTCCGAACCCGCGCGCCGGCGCACGGCGTCGCGAACCGGTGCTCAGCGCCCTCGCCAGAACAGCGCGTCGAGTTCGCGGAGCGTGACCTGGCGCCACGTCGGGCGACCGTGGTTGCACTGGTCGATGCGGTCGGTGCGCTCCATCTCGCGCAGCAGGGCGTTCATCTCGTCGAGCGTCAGCCGCCGGTTGGCGCGGACCGCGCCGTGGCAGGCCATGCTCGCGAGCACGTCGTGGCGCGCGCGCGCGACGATCGTCGAGTGCCCCTCTTGCGCCAGGTCGGCGAGCACCCCGCGCGCCAGCTCCGCCGGATCGGCGTCGCGCAACGCGGCCGGGACGCTGCGCACCGCGAGCCGTCCGGCCGTCAGCGGTGCCACGTCGAAGCCCAGCGCGCGAAGATGGTCGCCGTGCGACTCCGCGGTCGCGATCTCGGTGGGCGAGGCCTCGAAGACCAGGGGCAGGAGCAGGGCCTGCACCTGCGGTGGACCGGCCTCGGCGGCCTTGAGTCGCTCGTACAGCACGCGCTCGTGGGCCGCGTGCATGTCGACGATCACCAGGCCCTGCTCGTTCTCGGCGAGCACGAAGGCGCCAGCGACCTGGCCGAGGGCACGGCCAAGGTGACCGGGCGCGATGCCGAGACCGTGGCCGTCCGGGTGGGCCGGGGTCGACATGGCAACGGGTGACGCCCCGGGGGCCGAGGACGCCTCGACCCGGGCCTCGGTGCGCCAGGCGGCGTCCGCTGCCCCCATCGTGGGGCCTGCCGGCCGCGCTGCGGCAAAGGGCCAGCCGAGCGGTGGCGGCTCCGACAGGGCGAGCCGCGGCTGCGCCCCGTCGTCGAGCAGCGGGTCGGGCGATCGGCCGGCCGCGGCCGATTCGGCCATGGCGCTCCACCCGGCGCCGATCGGCATCGCCGAAGGCGCGGTCATCGGGCGCCGTGCCAGCGATGCCTCCACCGCACGCCGCACGGCCTCGTGGACGTCGCGCGAGTCGCGGAAACGCACCTCGACCTTTGCCGGGTGCACGTTCACGTCGACACGCCCGGGGGCCACCTCGAGGAACAGCAGGTAGACCGGCTGGCGTGCCCCGTGCAGCACGTCTTCGTAGGCCTGCCGGATCGCGTGCCCCACCAGCCGGTCGCGAACGAAGCGGCCGTTGACGTAGAGGTACTGCTGGTCGGCGCGTGCCCGGGCGGCTTCCGGCTTGCCGATCAGCCCCTCGATTCGGATCCCCGCCTGTTCGCGCTTCAACGCCAGCGTGCCCTGCGCGAACCCGGGGCCGAGCACCTGTCGTGCGCGCTCGAACGGGTCGCCGGCGAGCGCCGGCCAGTGCTGTGCCAGGCGTCCGTCGTGCCACACGGCGAACCCCACGCCAGGGCGCGCCAGCGCGTGACGGCGCACGACCTCGACGGCGTGGGCAAGCTCGGTGGCCGCCGCCTTCAGGAACTTGCGCCGGGCCGGCGTCCGGCCGAAGAGCTCGCGCACCTCGACGGTCGTCCCGCGCGGGCGGGCGGCCGGCGCCAGCTCGCCGGTGGCGGCGTCGAGGCGCCAGGCGTGCGGCTCGTCGTCGGCGCGGCTGACCACGGCCAGCTCGGACACCGAGGCGATGGCCGCCAGCGCTTCCCCCCGGAACCCCAGGGTCGCGACCGCCTCGAGCTCCTCGAGAGAGGTGATCTTGCTCGTGGCATGGCGCCGCAGCGCCAGCGCAAGGTCGTCCGGCACGATGCCCGAGCCGTCGTCCTCCACCTGCACCTGCCGGATGCCGCCTTCGACGAGGCGAACCACGACCTCGCGCGCCCCGGCATCCAGCGCGTTGTCGACCAGCTCGCGAACGACCGACGCCGGGCGTTCGACCACCTCGCCGGCAGCGATCTGGCTGACCAGGGTGTCGGGCAGTTCGCGAATGCGGACATGCCCCCGTGGGGCCGCGACCGCCACCGACGGGTCATCGGGGCGTCCGGGCGTCGTCATGCCGGCATTCTAGGAAGGCCCCTCCCCGAGCCGGCCCGTTGCCGATGGCCGACGCATCGACCCGCGGCGGACGCACCGCTAGACTTGCCGATCCCCGGGGTCCTGTCGCGCGCCTGCCCATTGGCCTGTGCGCCACCCGGCTGAACCCCAGCGCCGCGATGACCCCTGTTTCCGTCTCGATGCCCCCGCCAGCGCCGCTGCGTGCGCGCCTGGCGGTGGGGGTGCTGCTGGTGGTCCTGCTGGCGACACTGCTGGTGTGGTCATGGGACCGCGCCGACCGTGGCCAGCCGCTCGGGTCCGGGCCCATCCACGAGGCGGTCGCCGCGCCCGTCGCAAGCGGTTCGATGGACCCCCTCGACCGGGCGCTGGCGGTGCTGGCCGATGCGCAGACCCTGGCCGACCCGCTCGGACGCACCGCCGCGACGGCCGAGGCCCTGTCGCTGCTGGCCCGCGACCTGGCGCCGCGGGACCCGATCGACCGGCTCGTGCGGTTGCAGGACCTGGCCGGGCGTCATGGGCTGGCCCTGAGCCTCGAGCCGGCCGGGTCGGGTGCGGTGGCCGAGACCGGCCCGTCGACCGTCGACGGGGGGCTGGGGCTGCGGTGGCGCATGCCGGTGCCGCGCGACGAGGTCGCTGGTGCGGTCGATCTGGTCCTTCTGGACCTCGGGGTGGCCGGTCCCGTGGCGGCAGGGCCGGACGCGAGCCCGGGAACGACCGGGCGGCCGGCGCCGACCGCGTCTGGCTCGGTCCCCGAGCCGGCTGCGCCGGCCACCGACCTGGGCGGGCGTGGCGTGGCCCTGGCCCTGGCGGCGTTGCTGGCGGGCGTGCTGGTCGTGCGGCGCCTGAACCGTGCCGACCCGCGGCTGCGTCCTTCCCACGTGCACCGACCGGTGGGTATGGCGGGTACCGGAGATCCCGGCGCGGCGGGGTGGATGCGCGGGTCGCCGCCGCCCACGCCTTCGCCCGCCGAGGACGCACCGCCGCGCCTGGGGATGTCCCGCGAGTCGATGCCCGGCGAGGCCGGCGCGGCCCCGCCGGGCGACGCCGCGCCCGAGCCGTGGATCGTGGCATTCGATCCTCCGGCGGCGCCGCCCGACGGGCCGCTGGTCGAGCGCGTCCGGACGGCGGGATCGCCCGAAGGGCGTGCCGAGGTTGCGCCCGCATCGCCTGCCGTCGTGGCGCCGGGTGGCGCTGACGCGGAGGACCTTGCCGACCTCGCCGGGGAGGCTTCCCCGGGCGCCGCCTGGAGACAGGTCCTGGACCGGCTCGCGGCCTGGACGTCGCCCGCCACCGACGATGTTGCGATGTCGCGGTCGCCAATGCCGCCGGCGCAGACCGTCGAGGTACCGCCACCGGGGGCGGACCCGGTGGCCCGCGAGACGCAGGCCGAGGCCCCCATCGCGGTCCCGTCGGCGCACACGACGGCTGGGGGCCCGTCTGCGGTGCTCGCGCTGCTCGGCCTGGCGCCGCCTGGCCACGAGGCGGCTCGGGCCGCGGCGATCCTGCTGCCGGTCGACGTGGCGGCCCTCCTTCGCGAGGAGGTTGCGGCCTGGGAACCGGCCCGTCCAGCCGATGCCCAGGAGGTGCCGGAACTCGTTCCGGCGGTGCTGCCGCTGCTCGATCTGGATCCGCGCGCGGTCGTCCGGGCCGACGCCGACCCGCAGGTGCTGCCGATCGCGCTGCGCGCCTTGCTGCAACAGGCGGTCGCGCGTGCGCATCGCCACGTCGTGGCCAGTGCCAGTGCCGATGACCGGCACGTGCAGGTCCGGGTCGACGACGATGGCGGCGCAGGCTGGCGCGACGCCGACACCGATTTCGGCGCGGCGCTCGGCCTCGGCGGCGCGATGCCGGGCGCCGGACGAAACCCGGACCGCCTCGGCCTGGCGCTGGCCGTCGTGCACCGCGGGGCGCGCTGGCACGGCGGCTCGGCCACGCTCGAGGACTCGCCGCTCGGGGGCCGCCGGGTGACGTTGCGGTGGCCGGTCCGTGCCATGGACGACCTCGACCCCGGCAAGCCTGACGCCGTGTCGCCCACAGCGGCCGGTCCCGGGGCGGCAGAGCCCGACGCCACACCGGCCGCCGGGTGACGGCGGCCGCTCGGGCGCGCCGCGCCGTGGCGGCAGAGGATCAGACCCGTCGCCGCCGCGCCAACGGCGGGTTGCGGGCGAAGTACCGCCGGATGCCGGTGGCGAGTGCTTCGACGAGCCGCGCGCGATAGGCAGGATCGCGCAATCGCCGCTCTTCCTCCGGGTTGGAGATGAACGCGGTCTCCACCAGGATCGAGGGGATGTCCGGGGCCTTGAGAACCGCGAACCCGGCCTGCTCGACCTGCCGCTTGTGCAGCCGTCCGACCGTGCCCAGACGGGCGAGCACCTCGTGACCGACCTTCAGGCTGTCCTTGATCTGCGCCGTGGTGCTCATGTCGAGCATCGTGCGCAGCACGGCCGCGTCGGCGTGGCGCAGGTTCACGCCGCCCACCGCGTCGGCAGCGTTCTCGCGCTCGGCCATCCAGCGCGCTGTCTCGCTCGTGGCGCCGCGGTCGGACAACGCGAACACCGAGGCTCCGCGAGCCCGTGGCGTGTAGAACGCGTCGGCATGGATCGACACGAGCAGGTCGGCCTGCACCCGGCGGGCCTTGCGCACGCGGTCGCGCAGCGGCACGAAGTAGTCGCCGTCGCGCGTCATGAAGGCCCGCATGCCCGGCTGTTCGTTGAGGCGGTCGCGCAGGCGTCGCGCGACGTCGAGCACCACATCCTTCTCGCGCAGGCCCGTCGGTCCGATGGCGCCGGGATCCTCCCCGCCGTGCCCGGCATCGATGGCGACGATGACCAAGCGGTCGATGCGCTGCTGCAGGTCGGCCGGCAGCGGCGCCGGCGTCGCAACCGCCGGATCGGCAGGCACCGGAGTGACGGGGCGCGGCCGGTCCAGGCGGCCGATGAACTCGCCGAGGGCATCGCGCACCTCGGCGGCAGCCTGGTCCGAGGCGCCGGCCGGCGGGGGCAGCCGCGACAGGCTCGCGGCTGCGTTGCGCTCGGCCTGCAGCTTGTCGCGGATGAGCGCCAGCAGCGGGTCGCGAACCTGAGTGGCCTGCAGGTCGAAGACCAGGCGATGCCGGTAGGCGGCCACGGGGGGCAGGGCGAACACCTGGGGTTCGATGGACTGCTTCAGGTCGATGGACAGGCGCGCCGCGCCGCCGGGGCCGGGCTGCACGCGCACCCCGGCGATCACCGGGTCCTCGGGGCGCACCTTGCCGACCACGTCGAGCAGCGTCTCGTCCAGCGCCAGGCCGTCGATGTCGACCACCAGGCGAGGCGGCGGCTCGCGCAGGGTGTGGCGGGCCACCAGGGCGGTGTCCGACTCGAGCGTGATGCGGGTGGTGTCGGGCGACGGCCAGACGCGCACCGCGAGCAGCGTCACCGCGGCGGCACGCCCGGCGGCGGTGGCGCCGGCGCCGAGCATGATCAGCCGGCCCAGCCAGAGACGGCGCCCGGGCGTCATGGGCCGGCATCTCCCGGGCCGAGGTTCCCCGGGGCCCAGTCGTCGCGCCACGCGTCGATCAGGTGCTGGCCGCGGCGCGTGTAGGCGCAGGCGAGCACGCGCCGGCGGTCGCCCTCGAGCGGCTCGAGTTCGAGCACGAGATCCGGCACCGGCAGCAGGTCACCCGCCCGG
>JALOSQ010000284.1 GCA_025458335.1 Ideonella sp. | reverse complement strand
GCCCTTGCGAAGTTCGGTCACCCTGCAGCGGCGCCTGACGCTGGCGGGGATCCAGCCGACGCTGCAGCGCATGGCCGTCGCGGCCGCGCTGCTCGAACGTCCCGTCCACCTGACCGCCGAACAGGTGCTCGAGGCGGCCCGGTCGCAGCTGCCGGGGCTGTCGCGTGCCACGGTCTACGCGGTGCTGCAGCTGTTCGCGAGCCACGGCCTGCTGCGCGTGCTGCCGGTCGACGGTGCCGCCGCGGTCTACGATTCCAACCCCGCGCCGCATCATCACCTGCTCGACGTCGCGACCGGCGAGGTGCGCGACGTGCCCGCCTCGCAGCTGCAAGTCCTCGGCCTGGCCGAGGCGACGGCGGGCCTGGAGCTGGCTGGCGTGGACGTGATCATCCGGGTCCGCGGGCTCGCGGCAACCGGCGGGCCGTCGAGCGCGCCCGGTTGAAGGCCGGCGACGGATCGTCCGACCGTCTTCGCGCGCCTCAGGCCTGCGGCTCGAACCGCAGCGCGACCCCGTTGTTGCAGAAGCGCAGCCCGGTGGGCGCCGGTCCGTCCTCGAACACATGGCCATGGTGCGCCCCGCAGCGGGCGCAGTGGTACTCGACTCGCGGCAGGACGAGCTTGTAGTCGACGCTCGTCTCGAACACGCCCGGCAGGGCCTCGAAGAACGACGGCCAGCCGGTGCCGCTGTCGAACTTCATCTCGGTGGTGAACAGCGGCAAGCCGCAACCCGCGCAGACGAACCGCCCCTCGCGCTTCTCGTCGTTCAGCGGGCTGCTCCACGGGCGTTCGGTGCCGTGGCGGCGCATCACCTCGTAGGCCAGACCGTCGAGCCGCTCGCGCCATGCCGCGTCGTCGAGCTCGAGGCGGTCGGCGCGCGGCTCGGCGGCCGATGCGGCCTTGAGGTGCGGCGACGCCTGCAGGCCGTCACGGCCGCCGAACAGGCCGAACAGGGAACGGGACATCTCGATGACCTTTCTCGAATGCAGAGGCGGCGGCCGGCCGCCGCCGCGGGCGGGACGCCGATCGTCTGCATGCCGTGCCATTCACGCCGTCGGTCGGCGTTTCGTCGCAATGTGCTGGACGATCGCGCCCTGGGCGCAGAGAGTGCCTGGGTCCCACCCGACCTGCAAGAGGCCCCTCATGAACCCCTTCGCCGTCGTCACCCGCCCGATCCGAGACCTGGTGCGCGCCGTGACCCTTCCTTTCACCGCTGTCTTCGTGGTCGGCCTGACCGGCGCGATCAACGCGATGACCTTCCGCGGCACCTGGTGGTTCGGCTGGGTCGCGCTCGGCATGGGCATCGCCGTCGCGCTGGCCTGGGCTCGTGCGGCGCGCACCGTGCTGACGGTGCTGTTGGTCGCCTGGGTCGGGCACTGGATCCTGCGCCGCTACGGGCCCGAGCTGAGAGCGGCATTCGACGAATGGGTCACGCGCACGCGGCCGAACGGGGCCGAGGTCGTCGACCTGTGGCGGGCCGGGGAGGCACGCCTGCGCGGGCTCGGGGGTCAGCGCGGACCGGGGATCAGCCCAGGCGACCGTTGACCAGGCGGCGCTGCGCACTGCAGCGCGCCGCCAACGCGCTGTCGTGGGTCACCAGGACGAACGCCGTCCCGCGCTCGGCAGCGAGCTCCATCATGCGGGCGAACACGCCGTCGGCGGTGCCGCGGTCGAGGTTGCCGGTCGGCTCGTCGGCCAGCACGCAGGCCGGCCGCGTGACCAGGGCGCGCGCGATCGCCACCCGCTGGCGCTCCCCACCCGACAGCTCGGCCGGGCGGTGGCGCAGCCGGTCGCCCAGGCCGACATCCTCGAGCGTCGCCGCGGCAGCGTCGCGGGCCTCGGCCAGCGACTGGCGCCGGATGCGCAGCGGCATGGCCACGTTGTCCAGCGCACTGAACTCCGGCAGCAGGTGATGGAACTGGTAGACGAAGCCCAGGTGCAGGTTGCGCCATGCGCCCTGCGCGGCCGGTGACAGGGTCGCAAGGTCACGGCCCATCAGTTCCACCTGCCCCTCGGTCGGCGCCTCCAGGCCGCCCAGCAGGTGAAGCAGCGTGCTCTTGCCCGACCCCGACGCGCCGACGATCGCCACCGTCTCGCCCCGGCGCACCGAGAAGTCCACCCCGCGCAGCACGTGCACGTCGAGCCTCGATGCCCCGCGCCCGTCGACGAACCGCTTGTGCAGGCCGCGGGCCACCAGCACCGGCGGTGCATCGGCCCCCGCCGCCGCCGCGGGATGCGCACGATCGGCCGGCCGCTCGGCTGCGAGCGTCAGGTCATTCATAGCGCAGCGCCTCGGCGGGATTGACGCGGCTGGCCCGCCAACTCGGATACAGCGTGGCCACGAAGGCCAGGACCAACGACACCACGACGACCGGCACGATGTCGGCGGCCATGGGCTCGCTGGGCATGCGGCTGATCACGTAGATGCTGCCCGGCAGGAACGCGACGCCGAACAGTCGCTCGAGCGCCGGAACGATCGTCTCGATGTTGAAGGCCACGAGCAACCCGAACGCGAGCCCGGCCAGTGTGCCGAGGATCCCGGCCGCTGCGCCTTGCACCATGAAGATCCGCATGATCGACCCCGGGCTCGCCCCGAGCGTGCGCAGGATCGCGATGTCGGCGCGCTTGTCCGTCACGGTCATCACGAGGGTCGACACCAGGTTGAAGGCGGCCACCGCCACGATCAGCGTCAGGATGATGAACATCAGGCGCTTCTCGAGTTGCACGGCATCGAACCAGGCGCGGTTCGTGCGCGTCCAGTCGCGCACCACCACGTTCGGGCCGAGGCGGTCCGCGAGGCGGGCGGCCACGTCGCGCGCCTCGTGCAGGTCGGCGAGGCGCAACTGCACGCCGCTCGGCCCCTCGGTGCGGAACAGGCGCGCGGCGTCGTCGATATGCAGCAGCGCAAGCGCGCTGTCGTACTCGTAGTGGCCGGTGTCGAAGGTCCCGGCGACGGTCACCTGCTTGAGCCGCGGCACGACGCCCGCAGGGGTGACCTGCCCGCCCGGGGCGACGATGGTGACGCGGTCGCCCGGCCGGACGTTGAGCAGGCGCGCCAGCTCGGCGCCGAGCACGACGTTCCACTCCCCGGGAACGAGCCGTGCAAACGTGGTGTCGCGCAACTGCGCGGCGATCTCGGTGACCGTGGCCTCGTCGGCCGGCGAGATGCCCCGAACCACCGCGCCGCGCATGTCCTCGCCACGCGCCACCAGGGCCTGCGCCGCGACGAAGGGGGCTGCACCGACCACCTGCGGCAGTTCGCGGGCCGTCGCGGCCACCGCCTGCCAGTCGAACGGCGCCAGCGCGTCGGTCGCCGTGCTGCCGTGGATCTCGACGTGCGCGACGACGGAGAGCATGCGGTCGCGCACCTCCTTCTGGAAGCCGTTCATCACGCTGAGCACGATGATCAGCGCCGCCACGCCCAGCGCGATGCCCAGCACCGAGACCGCCGAGATGAAGCTGATGAATCCGTTGCGGCGCCCGGC
>JALOSQ010000283.1 GCA_025458335.1 Ideonella sp. | reverse complement strand
GGCAGCCGCGGCCGTGACGGGATCGGCCTGGGCCCAGAGCGGGCCCCCGATCAAGATCGGCCTGCTCGCCACGCTCGAGGGTCCGTTCGCGGCCGGCGGGGCCGACGGCATGCGCGGTGCCGAGCTCGCGGTCGCCCAGCGCGGCGGCATGGTCGCCGGTCGCAAGATCGAGATCATCAAGGCCAGCTCCAACGCCAACCCCGACGTGGCGGTCAACGCCGTGCGAAAGCTGGTGGAGCAGGACAAGGTCGACATCATGGTCGGTCCGCTGTCCGGCAGCGAGGGCATCGCGGTCAAGGACTACTCCAAGACCCAGCCGAACATCACCTTCATCAACGGCGGATCGGGCGCGCAGGCCACCACGCTGGTGAGCCCGAGCCCCAACTTCTTCCGCTTCAACACCGAGGGCGCGCAGTGGATGGTGGGCCTGGGCCAGGCCGCCTGGGACAAGGGCTACCGCCGCGTGATGGTGATCGCCGAGGACTACGCCTTCCCGTACTCGCAGGTGCAGGGCTTCATGGCCGAGTTCTGCCGCCTCGGCGGCAAGGTGCCGCTCAAGGCCTGGGTGCCGCTGGGCGGCAAGGACTACTCGTCGACCATCGCGCGCATCCCGAAGGACGTCGACGCGCTGCTCGTCGTGCTCGGCGGCGCCGACGCGGTGAACTTCCTCAACCAGTACGAGGCCGCGGGCGGCGACAAGCCGATGATGGGCGGGTCGATCACCGTCAGCCAGGACGTGCTGAACTACCGCGGCAAGCGGCGTGACTCGCTGGTGGGCACGATCTCGGCCGGCCCGCTGGCCGACAGCTTCGACGGTGCTGACTGGCGCAAGTTCGTGGCCGACTACCAGAAGGCCTACCCGGTCTCGGCCGGCGGCTTCCCGAGCCCGAGCCTGTTCGCGCTGGTGTACTACACCAACATGAAGGCGGCGCTCGACGCGCTCGACGCCGTCAAGGGCGATCTCTCGGGCGGCCAGGCCAAGTACCGCGAGGCCCTGCAGAAGCTCGAGCTGCGCATGCCCACGGGCACGGTGAGGCTGGACAGCAACCGCCAGGCGATCGGCACGACCTTCGTCACCGAGGTGGTGAAGGACAACGCCGGCAACCTGACGACCCGCGTGCTGCGCAAGGTCGACAACGTCGAGCAACTGCTCGGCATCCCCTGCTCGGCATCCCGCGCGACCAGTTCAAGATCGGCACGCGCGACGAGCCGAGCTGCCCCTGACGCCACCGGCCCGGCCGCCCGCATGGCTTCGGTCACGCAACTGCGACCGCGCCCCGCCGCCCCCGCGGCGGCGGGGCGTCCGTCGGCGCCGCTCGCCTCCAACGACGCCCTCGTGCTCGAGCACGTCACGCGGGCGTTCGGGGCGCTGCGGGCGGTCGACGACGTGTCCATCACCGTGGCGGCCGGCCAGAAGTACGCCGTGCTGGGCTCCAACGGGGCGGGAAAGACGACGCTGTTCAATGCGATCACCGGCGACTTCCCGCCCACCTCGGGCCGCATCCGCTTCTTCGGCGAAGACGTGACCGACCTGCCGCCCTTCGAGCGCATCCGCAAGGGGCTGCGGCGCACGTACCAGTCTTCCCTCCTGTTCCGCGACCTGACGGTGCGGGACAACCTCTTCCTGGCGGTTCGCGGCGTCGCGAACGGCCGTTTCAGCTTCCGGCGGCCGGGGCCGTCGAGCCCCTCGCAGGCGGCCACCGACGAGCTGCTGCACCGCGCACGGCTCGACCACCTGGCCCACGAGTTCGTCGCCAACCTGGCGCATGGCCAGCAGCGCCAGCTCGAGATCGGCATGGCCCTGGCCGGGGCGCCGCGCCTCATCCTGTTCGACGAGCCGGCCGCGGGCCTGTCGCCCGCCGAGCGGCGCGAACTGGTGGCGCTGCTCACCTCGCTGCCGGCGCACATGAGCTACGTGCTGATCGAGCACGACCTCGACATCGCGCTGCGCGTGGTCGAAAAGGTCACCGTCATGCACAACGGCCGCGTGCTCAAGACGGGCACGCCCGCCGAGATCGAGAACGACAGCCAGGTGCAGGCGATCTACATGGGCGGGCACCACTGATGGCCCTCTGGTCGCGTCGCAAGGACGAACCTGGCCGCAAGACGGCCACGCTCGTCGTCGAGGGCCTGGACGTCTACTACGGCCGCGCGCACGCGCTGCAGGGCGTCGGCTTCACGCTCGAGCAGGGTGTGCTCGGTGTCGTCGGCCGCAACGGCATGGGCAAGACCACGCTGTGCAACACGATCACCGGGCTGATTCACGCGATGGGCAGCGCCACCGGCAGCGTGCGCCTGAAGGGCGAGGAGATCCTCGGCCTCACGCCCAACGAGATCACCAAGCGCGGCATCGCCTACGTGCCGCAAGGCCGCCGCGTCTGGCCGTCGCTGTCGGTCGACGAGACGCTCAAGCTCGTCGCCACGCACCGCCGCGAGGTCGATCGCGTCTACGCGATGTTCCCGCGTCTGGCCGAGCGCAAGGGCAACGGCGGCTCGCAGCTGTCGGGCGGCGAGCAGCAGATGCTGGCCATCGGCCGCGCGCTGCTGCTCGAGCCCAAGCTGCTGGTCATGGACGAACCCACCGAGGGCCTCGCGCCGGTGATCGTCGAGCAGGTGGCGCAGGCGCTGCGCGCCCTCGCCGCCGAGGGTGAGATCGCGATCCTGCTGATCGAGCAGAACCTGGGCGTGGCCATCGAGACCGCCGACACGATCGGCGTGATGGTCAACGGGCGGCTCGCGCAGCAGATGCCTGTGGCGCAACTCGCGGCCGACCGCGAACTGCAGGAGCGCCTGCTCGGCGTGCGCTCGGGCGGCGGTGACGAGGAGCCCGACGCCCCCGCGCCGGCGCCGGCGCCGATGCACCCGGCAGGGGAGGCTGGGGCGGTGCAGGTGTTCACGGTGCGACGTGCCCACGGGGACGGCGCGCCATCCCTCGACGACATGGCGCCACGCGCCGTGCGCGGCTTCAACCGCTGGAATGCCGGCGGCACGGCGGGGCCCGTGGCCGACATCCCGCGCGACGGCGCCGCCGCCGAAGCCCCGCGGGGCGCGCGACGCCCGGACGTCAGCCCCGAGCGAGGCGCCACGCCGACCCTGGGTGCGGTGACCTCGAGCGCCGGCCCGGCCCGCGTGTTCGACTTTCCGGTGGCGGCGTCGAGCGCGCGCGCCGCCTACGTGGCCGGCACCTTCGACACCAAGGGGCGCGAGCTGTTCTTCCTGCGCCAGTGCCTCGAGAAACTCGGCCTGCGCGTGGTGACGGTCGACCTGTCGACCTCCGGCAAGACCTCGACCGCGAGCGTGCACCCGCGCGAGGTGGCGCGGCACCACCCGCGCGGCGAGTCGGCGGTGTTCAGCGGCGACCGCGGCAGTGCGGTCTCGGCCATGGCCGAGGCCTTCGAGCGCTTCGTGCTCACGCGCCGAGACCTGGGCGGCGTGATCTCGGCCGGCGGCTCCGGCGGCACCTCGCTGGCCACCCCGGCCATGCGGGCGCTGCCGATCGGCGTGCCCAAGGTGATGGTCAGCACCATGGCCAGCGGCGACACGCGGCCCTATGTCGGCCCGAGCGACATCTGCATGATGTATTCGGTCACCGACGTGCAGGGCATCAACCGCATCAGCGAGCGCGTGCTCGCCAATGCGGCGCATGCCCTGGCGGGCATGATCGCCCATCCGCCCGCGGCCGAGACCGCCACCCGGCCGGCACTCGGCTTGACGATGTTCGGCGTCACCACGCCCTGCGTGCAAGCGGTGACGAAGCGTCTCGGCGAGGATTACGACTGCCTCGTGTTCCACGCCACGGGCGTGGGTGGCCAGTCGATGGAGAAGCTCGCCGACTCGGGCCTGCTGGCCGGCGTGATCGACGTCTCGACCACCGAGATCGCCGACGAGATCGTCGGCGGCGTGCTGTCGGCCGGCCCCACGCGCCTGGACGTCTTCGCCCGCCATGCCTTGCCCTACGTGGGTTCGGTGGGGGCCCTCGACATGGTGAACTTCGGTGCCTGGGAGACCGTGCCCGAACGCTTCAAGGGCCGGCGCCTGTACAAGCACAACCCCACGGTGACGCTGATGCGCACGACAGCCGACGAGTGCCGCGCGATCGGCGAGTTCGTCGCGCGCAAGCTCAACGCGATGCGCGGACCGGTGCGCTTCCTGATCCCCGAGGCTGGCGTGTCGGCCATCGACAAGGCGGGCGGCCCCTTCCACGACCCCGAGGCCGACCGCGCGCTGTTCACGGCGATCGAGCAGGGCTTTCGCGCCGGCCCAGACCGCAAGCTGCTGCGCCTGCCCCTGCACCTGAACGACGAAGCCTTTGCCGATGCGCTGGTCGCCGCCTGGCGCGAGCTCGCGGCTGCGGGCGCGACCGAGCGCCGGGCTTGACGCCGAACGCCGCCCGCGCGATTCACCACCCCCCTCGACTCGTCCTCGACCCGACACCCATGCCCCGTATCGCCCGCCAGACCCTGCTCGACCGCTTTCGCGCCAAGATCGCCGCCGGCCGGCCCCTCATCGGTGGCGGTGCCGGCACGGGCCTGTCGGCCAAGTGCGAGGAGGCCGGCGGCATCGACCTGATCGTGATCTACAACTCGGGCCGCTACCGGATGGCCGGCCGCGGGTCGCTGGCCGGCCTGATGGCCTACGGCAACGC
>JALOSQ010000282.1 GCA_025458335.1 Ideonella sp. | reverse complement strand
CCGGCGCGCGCGCCCGTCGTCGCGGCGATGGCGAAGCAGCGCACGCCCTCGGGCAGCGGTAGCGGACGGCGGCGATCGCCGGTGCGCGCGAAGCGGTCGTGGCCATCCCAATCCTCGTCGAGCAGGTTGCCGTGGCGCAGGTCCGTGATGCCGGCGCTGCGCACCTTGCCCAGCCGCGACAGCGGCGCGGCGTAGGGCGTCGCGCCGAGCAGGATGTCGACCCAGTGTCCGGCGCGTTCGAGCGGCGCGCCATGGTGCGGCGTGCCCAGGAACACGAGGTCGTCGACGCGTGCGGGCCAGGACTGCCCGGCTTGCCGCGCCACCTGCAGCGCACTGCGAGCCACGAGCCCGCCCATGCTGTGGCCGAGCAGCACGAGCCGCTGCAACGGCTGCGGCCACTGGTCGACGAGGCGCTCCAGCAGGCGCGCCATCGCAGCTCCGTTGGTCGAGATGTGCCGCCCGCTGTTGTAGTGGAGGTAGACCGGCGTGTAGCCGAGGTCGCGCTGCAGCGCCGCGCCGTGGTCATGGCCGGCGCGCGCCCACTGCCGGTCGCTCATGCACAGGCCGTGCAGCAGCACCACGAGCTTCGCCCCGGCATCGGGCAGCGCTGCGGCCAGCGCGTCGCGCTCGAGGACCAGGGAACGGCCCTGGTGCCGCAGGGACATCTCGATCGCCAGCGGATTCCCCGTGTCCACCAGGTGGTCGCCCAGCACGCCGTTCAGGGCGGCCACGACGGCGTCGCGCTCGGGCGTCGCGTCGCGGGCGGGTAGCGCCTGGCTGATCACCGCGAGCAAGGCGTCCACGCTGCCGCCGACCACCCGGGTGACCCCGCGCACGCTCTTGTAGACCAAGCCGCTGATGCCGCCGACGCGGCCCTTGGGCGGCGCGCGGCCCGGCAAGGGAACGCGCGCGATACGCTCGTGCATCGCCTCGACGAGGTCGGTCAGGCCAGTCGTGGCGTCGATCGCCAGCCGGGCAGCGCCACGCAGGTCGGTCGGCCGGATCGGGATGCGCGAGACCATCGTCGGTCCAGGGTACACCGAGTTGCGCGTCGGGCGAGCCGACGCCGCAATGGCCCACGCTATGCTGCGAGAGCGGCGCGTCGTGCCGATGTGCCCCTCGGCGACCGGACGGAGCGCCGAGCGCCGGAGGCTGCATGAGCGAACCGTTGCTGCTCACCGCCGCGCAGGTCACGACCTTCGACCGCCAGCGCATGCTCACGCGTGCCAGCGGCTTCTTCTTCGAGCGCGGCGCCCGCCTCTACCTGGTGACCAGCCGTCATGTCCTGATCGACGAGCCGAGCGGCCACTTTCCGGACCGCATCGAGGTCGAGCTGCACCTCGACCGCGGCAACCTCGCGCGCTCCTCCGGCTACTCCGTCCTGCTGTACCAGGAGGGCCGGGCCAACTGGCGGCAAGCCCGCGATACGGCCGGCGAGGTCGACGTCGCGGCGATCGAGATCGACCGTGCGGCCTTGCCCGACACCACGGTGCTGCGCGCGTTCACGCCAGCGCATCTGCAGGCCTCGCTCGACGAGGTCGAGGTCGGGACCGCATTGCTCATCGTCGGTTTCCCGCTCGGCTTTCACGACACACTGCACCACCTGCCGGTGGTGCGCCAGGCCGTCGTTGCGTCTTCGTTCGGACTGCGCTTCCAGGGCCAAGGCTTCTTCCTGACCGACGCGCGCACGCACCGCGGCACCAGCGGCGCTCCGGTGGTGATGCGCGCACCGCTGGTCGACCCTCTCCTCGGGGACTTGCCCTGGAAGCTGCTCGGCGTGCACTCGGCGCGCCTGGACATGGTCACGCGCGACCTGCAACAGGACGAGTCGCTGGGTCTGAACTGCGCCTGGTACGCCGACGTCCTGCTCGCCTTGACGCGCGAGGACGCGACGCAGGACGGACCTGCCCGCGGGGGGCCGCCGGCGGCCGATCGACGCCCCTGAGGCCGCGCCTGGCCGCGGTGGTTGGCGCCTGCGCTGTCGCGGCCGATCGGTGCCTCGACACGATGACGTGATAGGGTCAACGCATGCGAGTCGTCGTCTACAGCACCCGGGCCTACGACCGGGAGTCCCTGACCGCCGCCAACGCGGCCGGCCGGCACGAGCTGGTGTTCATCGGTGCAGCGCTGGACGCGACGACCGCGGTGGCAGCCACCGGGGCGCAGGCCGTCTGCGCGTTCGTCAACGACCGCCTCGACGCACCGACGCTGCAGGCGCTCCACGCGGTCGGTGTGCGGTTCGTGGCGCTTCGCTGCGCCGGCTTCAACCATGTCGACCTGGCGGCGGCGGCCGCGCTGGGCATTGCCGTCGGCCGCGTCCCCGAATACTCCCCGCACGCGGTGGCCGAGCACACCGCCGCCCTCGTGCTCACGCTCAACCGCAAGATCCACCGCGCGCACAACCGGGTGCGCGAAGGCAACTTCGCGCTCGAGGGCCTGCTCGGGTTCGACCTGCACGGCCGCACGGTCGGCGTGATCGGCACCGGGCGCATCGGCGCCTGCTTCGCGCGCATCATGGTCGGGTTCGGCTGCCGCGTGCTCGCCCGCGACCTGCAGCCCGACGCCGGTTGCGAGGCGCTCGGCGTGCGCTACGTCGAATTGGACGAACTGCTGGCCCACAGCGACATCGTCAGCCTCCACTGCCCGCTGACCCCGCAGACGCGGCACCTGATCGGCGCCGAGGCGCTCGCGCACATGAAGCGCGGGGCGATGCTGATCAACACCGGGCGCGGTGCGTTGATCGACACGCGCGCGGTGATCCGGGCGCTCAAATCGGGGCACCTGGGCAGCCTCGGGCTGGATGTCTACGAGGAGGAGGCCGACCTGTTCTTCCGCGACCTGTCCGACGAGGTGATCCGCGACGACGTCTTTGCCCGGCTGCTGACCTTTCCCAACGTGGTCGTCACCGGGCACCAGGCCTTCTTCACCGCCGACGCGCTGGCCGCCATCGCGCACACCACGCTCGACAACCTCGACGGGTTCGAGGCCGAGGGGCATGCGCGGCACCCGGTGTCGATCGAACACACCGCCTGAAGGCGGCGGACCATGGCGGCGGTCGCGACCCCGGCGCTGCTGGCCGCGGCGCCGGTCCTGCTGATCCTCGGGCTGATGCTCGGCCTGCGATGGTCGGCCGGGCGCGCCGGCTTGGCCGCGCTGGCGCTCGCCGCGGTGCTGGCCCATGCCGCGTTCGGCTTCGGCGACCTGGCCACCGCGCCTGGACCGGCGCAGGCATGGGCCGGCGTGGGGGCCGAGGGCGCCTTCCTCGCGCTCACGATCCTGTGGATCCTCTGGCCGGCGCTCGCCCTGCACCGGCTGCAGCAGGACAGCGGTGCGATCGACGCGCTGCGCGGCGGCCTGTCCCGGCTCACGTCGAAGCCGGGGCTGCAGGCGCTGCTCGTCGGCTGGCTGCTCGGGCGCTGCTCGTCGGCTGGCTGCTCGCGCTGTTCTTCGAGGGGGCGGCCGGCTTCGGCACGCCGGTCGCGCTGGCCGCGCCGATCCTGGTCGGGCTGGGCTTTGCGCCCGTGCAGGCCGTGGTGCTCGCGCTGCTCGGCCATGCCGCCGGCGTCTCGTTCGGCGCGCTGGGTACGCCGGTGCTCGCGCAGGTGGCCCTGACCGGTTTCGACGCGGTCGAGATCGCGGCGCGCACGGCGCTGCTGCACGCCGTGCTTGGCGGCGTGCTGATGCTCTTCTTCGTGCGCACGCTGGCCGCCGACGGCCGCCCCCCCGGGGCCGGATGGGCGCTGCTCGCCGCGGCCGGCTTCCTGCTGCCGGCGCTGGCGCTGGCGGCGCTGGTCGGACCGGAGCTCGCGACGTTGGGCGGGGCGTTGGTGGGCGGCGCCCTGTTCGTGACCGCGCTGCGCCGGCACGGCGGCAGCGCCCCGACCGGACTTGGGCGCGCCCTGGCGCCGTACGTCGTGCTGGTGGCGATCGTCGTGCTCACGCGCGCCTGGGCGCCGCTGGCGCAGCCATCGCTTCCAGTCGCGTTGGCAACCGCTCGCGCACCCCGGCACCTTGCTGCTGGCGGCGCTGCTGGTGGGCAGCCGGATCCAGCGCCTGCCGCTGCGCGCCGTCGGCGCGGCGCTCGGGCATGCCGCCCGGCAACTGGTGCCGGTGACTGTGGCGCTGCTCGCGATGCTCGTGCTGTCGCGCCTGATGCTGCATGCCGGGATGATCGACGCGCTTCAGCAGGCGGCGGTGCTCGGGGTCGGCGCGGCGTGGCCGTGGATCGCGCCGGCGGTCGGCGCGCTGGGCAGTTTCGTCACCGGGTCGGCCACCGCGTCGAACGTGCTGTTCACCACGCTGCAGGCGCAGACGGCCGCGGCGCTCGGGCTCGGGGCGACGGCCATCGTCGCCGCGCAGGGTTTCGGCGCTGCCGTGGGCAACATCGTGTGCCCGCACAACATCGTGGCCGGCGCCGCCACCGTCGGGCTGACCGGCCGCGAGGGCGAGATCCTGCGGCGCACGCTGCTGCCGTGCCTGCTGTACCTGGCGCTGGGCGGGGCGGTCGTCGCGGGGTTGACTTCGCTGGGGTGGTGAGCGCCGGTTCCG
>JALOSQ010000281.1 GCA_025458335.1 Ideonella sp. | reverse complement strand
GGCGAGATGGGCGTGATCACGGGGGAGCCGCGGTCGGCCACGGTCGTGGCCGTGCGCGACACGGTCGTCGCCCGCCTCGACGCGGCCGGCCTCGAGGCGCTGCACACGGTCAGCCCGGCGCTGTCGCGCGCCATCACCCGGCAGATCGTCCAGCGCCTGCGGACCGAGCGCGACGCACGACCCGGTGACCGGCCGTCGACGATGGCGGTCGTGCCGATCACCCCTGGCGTCGACGCCAGTGCCTTCGCGCAGCGGCTGGCGGTGCGGCTGGCCAAGCACGGCACGGCCGTCGAGGTCGCCCGCCCCGCTGCCGGCGTGGACGCGGTCGCGGACCCGCGGCCCGGCGTCGATGCCCGGCTCGACGAAGCCGAGGCAGCGCACGACTTCGTGCTGCTCGTCGCCGACGACGCGCCCACACCGTGGACACAGGCCTGCCTGCAGCGGGCCGACGAGATCCTGCTGCTGGCCGATGCCGATGCGCCGGTCGCTTTGCACCCGACCGAGCAACGCCTGCTGCAGCAGCGGGCCGGTCGCCCCGAGGCCGCCGAGATCCTGGTGCTGTTGCACCCGTCCGATCGCGCCACCCCGTCGGGCACGGCACGCTGGCTCGACCGACGGCCGCTGACCGACGTGGTGCACGTGCGCCGCGGTTGCGACGCCGACATGGCCCGGCTGGCGCGCCTGCAGGCGCGCCGCGCGGTGGGCCTGGTGCTGGCGGGCGGCGGAGCGCGGGGCTTCGCCCACCTGGGCGTGGCGCAGGCGCTGGCCGACGCGGGCATCGAGGTCGATGTGCTCGGCGGCACCAGCATCGGCGCCGTCATGGCCACGCTGCTGGCCACCGGGCGGCCCGTGCCCGACCTGGCAGCCCTCGCGCGCCGGGAGTTCGGCCGCAACCCGACCGGCGATTTCTCGTTGACGCCGGTGCTGTCGTTCATCAAGGGCGATCGGCTGCGCCGGATCGTCTCCACTGGCGTCGCGGAAGTGGCGGGGCCGGGCGCCGGGCTCGAGGACCTGTGGAAGCCCTGCTTCTGCGTGGTCACCAATTTCTCGCAGGCCTGCGAGCAGGTGCGCCGGCGCGGGCCGCTGGAGCGCGCGGTCGTCGCGAGTGCGGCGATCCCGGGCGCGCTGCCGCCGGTGCTGGAGGACGGCGAGCTGCTCGTCGACGGTGGCACCTTCAACAACTTCCCGGTCGACGTGATGCGCCGCATGCGCGGCGTCGGCGTGGTCATTGGCGTCGACCTGGCGTTGCCGCGCGGCCGAAAGGTCGCGCTCGACACCTTGCCCAGCAACCTGCAGGTCTTCCTCGACCGGCTGCGGCCCAAGCGGATGCGGCGCTACCGGCTGCCGACGATGGCAACGGTCATGATGAACGTGAACATCATGTACAGCATGTCGCGCGAGGCGCAATCACATGCGCTGGCCGACCTGCTGTTCAAGCCGCCGATCTCGCGCGTCGGCATGCTCGACTGGAAGAAGTTCGACGAGATCATGGCGCAGGGCCTGGCGCACGCCCGCGAGGTGCTGGCCGGCGCCGACTTGGCCGCCCTGCGCCCGGCAGCCCCGGCCGACTGAGCTTCCGTGCGGCTTGGCGTCGCCTCGCGGCGCGCCGTGTCACCCCCGGTCGGGCACGGAGAGCTCAGTCCAGCTCGGCGTCGGCCTCGATCTCGACCTTGTAGCCCTCGCCCACCAGGCCGGCCACCTGCACCAGTGTGTTGGCCGGCCGGATGTCGCCGAAGACGTGGCCGTGCACGCGGCACACGGCCTCCCAGTCGGCGATGTCGGTGAGGAAGACACGGGTGCGCACCACGTCTTCGAGGTCGCCACCGAGGGCGCGCAGGCTGGCCGCGATCTTGTCGAGGATGTAGGTGGCCTGTGCCGCCGCGTCGCCCCGCCCGATCAGCCTCCCGCTGCCGTGCGTGGCGGTGGTGCCCGACACCGTGATGCGGCCGCCGGCCCGTACCGCGCGGGAGTAGCCGGCCAGCGGCTCCCAGACGCTGCCGCTGCTCACGCGCCAGCGCTCGGTGCGGCCGGGCACCGGCTCGCGCGGCCACACCGGCGGCAGCGACTCGAGGTGATGGCTGAGGTCGCCCGAGGCGGTCAGGAAGGGCGGGCGCCGGTACTCGTCGCCGCAGTCGCCGGGGATGCGGCGGGTCCGCCCGAAAGCCTCCACGAGCCGCGAGCGGTCCTCGTCGTCGAACGCGAAGGCGAACGCACGCCCGTTGTCGGCGCGGTGCTCGCGCTCACCGAGCCTCGCCCCGACGATCACCGCAGCCACCGCGGGCTGGTCGAGCACCCAGCGCGTGGCCACGTTCGCGATCGACACACCATGCCGCTGCGCGACGTCGTGGGCGGCGCGCAGCACACCCTGCAAGGCCTCCCAGCCGCCGACCGCGTCGATGAAGCGGCGGTACTTCATCTTGCTCCAGTCGCCCACCTCGACGGGCTCGGGCACTCCAAGCCAGCGCTCGCTGAGGAAGCCGCCCCCGAGGGTGCCGTAGGCGAGCAGCCTGACCCCGCGCTCGATGCACAAGGCGGCCATGTCCTCGGTCGCGCGGCGGTCGAGCAGCGAGCAGCACACCTGGTTGCTCGCGATCGGAAGGCCCTCGGCCAGCAGCACGCGCAGGTGGTCGGTGTCGAAGTTGGTGAGGCCCAGGTGCGCGATCAGGCCCTCGTCGCGCAGGCGCGCGAGCTCGGTCATCGCGTCGATCCAGCCCGGGTGCTCGAAGGTCCACCAGTGGAACTGCAACAGGTCGAGGCGATCGACGCGCATGCGCTCGAGCGAGCGCTGCACCCCCTCGCGCACGACGTCGCGCGTCATCGGGCCGGGCACCGGGCACCACTTGGTGAACGCGCGCACGCCTCGCCCCGCAGGCGACGCCAGCAGGTGCCCCGTGATGACCTCGGCCGAGCCGTAGTGGTCGGCCATGTCGAAGGCGTCGAAGCCTGCCGCTGCATAGGCCGCCATGTCGGCACTCGCCGCCACCGGGTCGAGCAGCGTGCCGCCGCGCTCCTGGTCGGCGACCTGCCACAGGCCAGTGACCAGACGCGGGATCTCGAGCCCCGGCGCAAGCTCGGTGCGCGGTGGGCGGGATGCCCGCGGCGGATTCGCGGCGGGGGTGCTCACGCCACGCTCCCGTGGCGCGGTACGTGCTCCGGCGCCGTGCCCGCGCGGCGGGCCATGCCGGTCACCGCACGGGTCAGCGCCCCGTTCACCGTGCCGGCAGGCGCGCCTGCACCGCCTGCACGTCCTCGGTGGTCATCTGGCCGACTGTGGTCACCTCGCCGTTGACGATCAGCTGCAGCGCGCGCTTGAAGCCCTCGGGCCCGGCATGCACGACCTCGGCCCCGGGCGTGGGACCGGTGATGCGGCGGATCGAGTCGCGGATGGCCGCGGCCTCGAACTTGCCGGCATGCGCGATGGCGAGGCCCAGGATGGCCGCGGCGTCGAAGGCCCGGTCAGCCGCCGGCGCGCCGGCATCGAAGCCGCCGCTCATCGCCGGGTAGGCACGGCCGAAGAACTCGGTCGACGGTGTGCGGTTGGTGCCGCTGCTGGTGCCCAGCGCGCCTTCGAGGAACTGCGGGCCCACGCCGCGGATGAAGTCGGCCGCGTTCATGCCGTCGTTGAACAGGAACTTGCGCGGGCCACCCTGCTGCAGCCAGGTGCGGATCACGGTCGTGCCGTCGCCCGGGTAGCCGATGAAGTACAGCGCCGGCGGGTCGCCCTTGAGCGCGTTGGTCACCTCGGCCGCGTAGCTCGGCTGGTTCTGGTTGTACGGCGTGACGCTGACGATCTTGCCGCCGAGCGCCTCGTAGGCGCGGCGGAACTCGGCCAGCATGTTGACGCCGAAGTCGTTGTTGACGTGGATGATCGCCAGCGTGCGCAGGCCCTGGTCGAGCGCGTACTTGGCCGCGGCCGTGCCCTGCAGCGCGTCGCTGGTGATGGTGCGGAAGAACCAGCCCTTGGTGGTGCCCTCGTTGCCCAGGCGGGTGAGCGTGGGCGAGGTCGAGGCCGGCGAGATCTGCACCACGCCGGCCGGCGCGGTGACCGAGGTGACGACCGGTATCGACACCGAGCTGATGATGCCGCCGAGGATGGCCGGCGTCTTGCGCAGGTCGACCAGCTGGCGCGCCTGGTCGACCGCCACCGAGCCCTGGCTCTGCGCGTCGCGCAGGTCGAAGGCGAGGCGGCACCCGGCCACGCCGGCGGCACCGGCTGCGGTGTTGATCTCGTTGAAGGCCAGCTCCACCGACTTGGCCGCGGCCTGGCCGAAGCGTGCGGCCGGGCCGGTGAGCGACACCACCATGCCCACCGTGTGCGTGCACGACGGTGCCTGGGCCAGGGCGGACGAGGGAGCGATCGCGGTCACGGCGGCAGCCGCGGCAGCGGCGAGCGTTCCTGGGGTTGGTCCCGGTCATCAGGACTTGTTGAGGTTGTACTTCATGATGCGACCGTGGCGTCCGTGCCGGTCGCGCTCGAGGGTGTAGACGTCGCCCTCCGGGCCCGGGTGCGCCCGCAGGATCGGGGCCAGCCGCGCATGGTCGGCGGCGTCGAGCCGCACGCGGAACGCGGCGAGGGTGTCTTGCAGGTGATCGGCGTAGCGAGCACCGACGATGGCCGCCGCGACCTGCGCCTGGTCGAGCACCCATCGCGTGGCCACGGCGGCGATCGACGTGCCGTGCCGGTCCGCGATCGCGCGCAGCGCCTGCAGCAGCGTCTGGAACGCGGCCCAGCCGCCGAAGTCGTCGATGACGAGCTTGTACTTGATGAGCGACCGGTTGGTGAGCTCGGCGCCGGGTTCGGGCCGGCCGAGCCAGGCGTCGGTGAGGAAACCGCCGGCGATCGTGCCGTAG
>JALOSQ010000280.1 GCA_025458335.1 Ideonella sp. | reverse complement strand
GCCCTGGTGCGCGAACTCTGGGTCGATGGCACCGACCGGGTGGTCGGCGTGGCCTTCGACCGCCCCGACGGGCGCACCGAGGCGCTGGCCTGCGAGTCGCTGCTGCTGGCCTGCAACGGCTTCGGCGGCAATGCCGCGATGGTGCGCGAGTGGCTGCCGGCGATGCAGGCCGCGCCGTTTGCCGGTCACGTGGGCAACGACGGCAGCGCCATCGCCTGGGGTCGCGAACTCGGCGCCGGCCTGGCCGACCTGGGCGGCTACCAGGGCCACGGGTCGTGGGTGGTGCCGCAGGGCACGCTGATGACCTGGGCCGTCATGACCGAGGGCGGACTCCAGGTGAACGCCGAGGGCCGCCGCTTCCACGACGAGACCCGCGGCTACTCCGAGGCCGCGGTCGAGGTGCTGGCCCAGCCCGGTGGCATCGCGTGGAACGTCATCGACGAGCGCCTGCTCGCGCTGGCCCGCGGCTTTCCCGACTTCCGCGAGGCCGAGGCGGCCGGGGCGGTGCGCCGCGCGCCCGACGTCTCGGGGCTCGCGGCCGTGATCGGCTGTCGGCCCGAGGTGCTCGCCGAGACGCTCGCCGGCTCCCGGCTGGTGGCGCCTTTCGCCGCCGTGCGCGTGACCGGCGCGCTGTTCCACACCCAGGGCGGGCTCGACGTCGACGAGCGCTGCCGCGTGCGCCGGGCCGACGGCACGCCCCTGCCCAACCTGTGGGCCGCCGGCGGCGCGGCCCGTGGCGTGTCGGGCGACGCGGTCTGGGGCTACCTGTCGGGCAACGGGCTGCTCAGCGCGATCGCAGGCGGGTTCATCGCGGCCCACGACATCGCCGCGCACGGCGCCCTCCGCCCGCCGGGGCTGGCCGTGAGTGCCCAGGAGGAGCACCCATGACCCTGCGCACCCGCCTGACCGACCCCCGGGTGCTGCTCGCCCCGGGCGTGTACGACGCGCTGACCGCCCTGGTGGCCGAGCAGGCGGGCTTCGAGGCGCTGTACCTGTCGGGGGCCTCGATCGCCTACACACGCCTCGGCCGCAGCGACGTGGGCCTCACCACGGCCACCGAGGTCGAGGACACGCTGGCGCGCCTCACCGAGCGCGTGGCGGTGCCGGTGATCGTCGACGCCGACACCGGCTTCGGCAACGCGCTGAACGCGCAGCGCACGGTGCGCGCCTTCGAGCGCGCCGGGGCGGCGATGATCCAGCTCGAGGACCAGACCTTCCCCAAGCGCTGCGGCCACCTCGAAGGCAAGCGCGTGGTGCCGGCGGCCGAGATGGTCGGCAAGCTGCGGGCGGCGGTCGATGCACGCCGCTCGTCCGAGACGCTGATCCTGGCGCGCACCGATGCCCGCGCGATGGAAGGGCTGGACGCCGCTCTCGAGCGTGCCGAGCGCTACCTGGAGGCGGGCGCCGACGCGCTGTTCGTCGAGGCCCTGCGCAGCGACGACGAGCTTCGGGCAGCGGCCGCCCGGTTCGGCGGGCGTGTTCCGTTGCTCGCCAACATGGTCGAGGGCGGCGCGACGCCGGTGCGGTCGGCCGATGACCTGGGCGCGCTCGGCTTTCGGATCGTCATTTTTCCCGGCGGCACGGCCCGTGCCGCGGCCGCGGCGCTGCAGGGCTATTTCGCGAGCCTGCGCCAGCACGGCACGACCGAGCCGTGGCGCGACCGCATGCTCGACTTCGCCGGGCTGAACGAGCTGATCGGCACGCCCGACCTGCTGCGGCGCGGCCGCACCTACGACGACGACGCTGCGGATTGATCCAGCGCAGTGCTCGCTGGCCCGCATTCGGGAACAACCTCGAAACAGCGGCATCGCGCCTTGGTAGGCTGATGCTTGATCGGCACGGCCATGGACGCCTGCCGCCACCACCGGAGACATCCCCCATGACGACCATCGCGCCCGAGCTGCTGGCGCTGCAGCGCTTCTACCACTGGGAATCGACCGCGCCCGACCGCGTCACCCTGACCCAGCCGATGGGCGGGGGTGTGACCCGCGACTACACCTGGGCCCAGGTGGCCGACGAGGTACGGCGAATGGCCGCGCACCTGAAGGCGCAAGGCTGGGAGCCGGGCTCCAAGGTCGCCATCCTGTCCAAGAACTGCGCCTGGTGGCTCATGAGCGACCTCGCCATCTGGATGGCCGGCTACGTGTCGGTGCCGCTGTACCCCACCCTGGCGCCCGAGACGATCCGCCAGATCCTCACGCACAGCGAAAGCAAGGCCTGCTTCGTCGGCAAGCTCGACGGGTGGGAGCACATGAAGCCGGGCGTGCCCGCCGACATGCCGTGCATCAGCTATCCGCTGTCGCCGCCCGACGCCGTCAAGAACTACCCCGGCTGGGACGCGATCTGTGCCAAGACCCAGCCGCTGCAGGGCCAGCCGCTGCGCGACGGTGACGACCTGGCCACGCTGATCTACACCTCGGGCACGACCGGGCTGCCCAAGGGCGTGATGCACACCTTCAACGGTTTCGCCTGGGGCCTGGACGCCGGCCTGCGGCGCATCCCGATCACCGAGCGCGACCGCATGCTGTCGTACCTGCCGCTCGCCCACGTGGTCGAGCGGGTGCTGGTGGAGCACAGCTGGCTGCGCACCAGCATGCATGTGTTCTTCGCCGAGTCGCTCGAGACCTTCGCCGCCGACATGCAGCGGGCGCGGCCCACCATCTTCTTCTCGGTGCCGAGGCTCTGGGTCAAGTTCCAGCAGGGCGTGCACCACAAGATGCCGCCGGCCAAGCTCAACCGGCTGCTGTCGATCCCGATCCTGGGCGGCATCGTTCGCAAGAAGGTGCTGACCGCGCTCGGCCTGGACCAGTGCCGCATCGCCGCCGGCGGCGCGGCGCCGATGCCGTTGTCGCTGCTGCAGTGGTACAGCAAGCTCGGCCTGCCGATCAACGAGGGTTACGGCATGACCGAGAACCTCGCGGTCTCGCACTTCACCCTGCCGGGTCGCAATCAGCAGGGCACCGTGGGCCCGGCCTACGAGGGCGTGGATGTGCGCATCGACCCGCAGACCGGCGAGATCCAGATGCGCAGCCCGGCGGTGATGAAGGGCTACTACAAGGAGCCCGAGAAGACCCGCGAGACCTTCACCGACGACGGCTGGCTGCGCACCGGCGACAAGGGCTCGATCGATGCCGAGGGCTGCCTGCGCATCACCGGCCGCGTGAAGGACCTGTTCAAGACCAGCAAGGGCAAGTACGTGGCCCCCGCACCGATCGAGGACAAGCTGGTCATGCACGAGGCGGTCGAGGCCTGCGTGGTCACGGGCGCCAACCTGGGCCAGCCGCTGGGCATCGTGATGCTCAACGCCGAGTGGATCGAGCGGGTCGGGCAGCCAGCTCACGCTCGATCCGCACGAGCAGCTGCAATGCATCGTGGTCAGCAAGACGGCCTGGACGGTCGACAACGACATGATCACGCCGACCTTCAAGGTCAAGCGCAACCGCATTGAGGACCTGTACGCCAAGCACTACGACGCCTGGGAGTCCTCGGGCAAGCCGGTGGTCTGGCTTCAGGACCGCTGACGCGAGGCGAGCGGGCGGGGGAGCTCGAACGCTCGACGGCGGCCTCGTCGCTCTCGGGGCGGCGGCTAGCCTGGGCTCAGTTGGGCTGGGTAGGCTCGAGCAAAGCGCCCAGATAGTCCCGGACCGGCGCGTGGGTCACCAGTTCGTCCAAGCTCGTCGCGAAATGGAGGCGACTCACGCGTTGTTCATCCTTCTGCACGAAGATGAACCTCTCGCACACCTCACGCA
>JALOSQ010000279.1 GCA_025458335.1 Ideonella sp. | reverse complement strand
CGCTGATGCAACGCGGCCTGTGCGGACACCAGCCGTTCCAGCGTCTGCATGCCCAGCATCCGCGCGCTGGTGCCCAGCACGGCCTCCCGCGCGTTGGCCTCGTCGCGCCGGACCTGCAGTTCGACGAACACCGTCAGGACCGTCGCCGGGACGGCGATGGCCAGGAGGAACAGCCCGAACAGCCGCCAGCCGAGGCGGCTGTTCAGCATCCCTTTCGGAAGGCGATGCATCGACGCGACGCGTGCGAGCATGGCGCGCCTCAGAAGTCCTCGGCCCGCCCGATGAAGCGCCCGTTGGCGGCGCGGATGGTGTCGTCACGGCTGTGAGCCGCTGTGAGCGGTGGCGCACTTCGGCCGTCGGGCCCCACGCTGTACAGGTCGAAGTCGGTGTTGATCGGCACCAGGTTGCGGTCCTTGCGGGCCTGCCCCCGGTTCGCGTTCGACAGCGCCAGGTACTCGTACGGCTGGCCCCAGGGGTCGGTCCGTGTCCAGCCGATCTCGGCCAGGCTCGCCGGCCACTGGCCCGTGTCGGCGCGCCGGGCGTTCAACGCGATCTCGATGGCGCTGAAGTCGTTGACGATGGCCGCGGTGCGCGTGCGGTCCCGGTAGTCGTTGTAGGCGGGGAACGCCAGGGTGGCGAGCAGAGCGACGACGCCAACGGCGATCATCAGTTCCAGCAGCGTCATCCCCCTGCAAGGGCAGGCATGGGCGAAGGCCCGGGTGAGGCGGAAAGGTGTGCGGCTATACATCGGATGGTCCTCGATCAGCACCGGGGCGCGGGTTCGGGCCGGGCCTATGGCGCCGGCGCTGCGTCCCTTGTGTGGTGCGGTCCCTGCGTGTCCCTGTTGTCGGCCGCGGTGGTGGCCGCTTGAGGCCCGGGACGGACTCAGGCGTCGATGTCGCGCAATAACTTGAGGGTTGCGCCGCGCGAGAGGTTCAAAAGTTCGGCGATATCTGACACATCGTCAGGAAGCGCGGCGTTCTCCCAGCCCGTGGCCAGATGCCGCGCAAGGCGCACCGCGAGCGCGACGCAGCGCACGCTCGGTTGGTCGGCGTGGCGGTCGTCCATGATCCGCACGAGCAACTCGGGCAGGCGCCAGGCCTGCATCAAGGCCACCTGCAACTGGGCCAGCTCGAGGCCGAGCACCTGCTGCTGGATCGCGGCCGAGCGCAGCGCCGGGTCGGCCTGCTGGGCGCGCCGGATGCGCAGCGCCAGCGTCGGCGCGTGGCACCACAGCAGCATCTCGGCGAAGTCGTGCAGCAACGCCGCCTGGCGGATCACGGCCGCGTCGGGGTCCATCCGGTGCACCGCGAAGCCGAGCGCGAAGTTGGCGGCGCGGTGGGCGCGCGACACGACGGCGCGCAGCCCGTCGAGCGCCTCGGGCGCGACGGCGAGCTGCGCCTCGACCGAACGCTGCGGCCCGAAGGCGCGGAAGAACGGGCCGATGCCCATCATCAGCACCGCCGCGATGACGGTCTCGGTGTCGGTGACCAGCCGGCCGGGGCGGTGCGTCGCGGCGTAGGCCAGCACCTTGAGCGTCATCAGCGGGTCGGCCTCGAAGGTCTCGGCGACGAGGTGGGCATCCACGTCGTCCTCTCGCTCGCGCAACTCCTCGAGCGCCTCGGCGCTGGACGCGAGGATCGGCCAGTCGGACCGCTCGAAGTGGCGTACCCAGGCGCCGAGGTCGCGCAGCCGCTCCGTCAGCCCCCCGAGGGGCGGCGGCGATGGCAAAGGGGCGGGATCGAGGCTCATGTCGGGTGCGGCCCTGCGCCAGCGCCGGGCCTCGCCCAGGGTATCGGACACGGCGGCCGCGGACTTGAGCGGGTTCGCACGATCCGCCCTACTGGAACGCCACCTCGGCGAAGCTGCGCAGCTTGCGACTGTGCAAGGCATCCACGCCCTTGGAGCGCAGGAGCTCGAGCGCGCGGATGCCGATGCGCAGGTGCTGGTCGACCCGCTCGCGGTAGAACCGGTTCGCCATGCCGGGCAGCTTGATCTCGCCGTGCAGCGGCTTGTCGCTGACGCACAGCAGCGTGCCGTAGGGCACGCGGAAGCGGAAGCCGTTGGCCGCGATGGTGGCCGACTCCATGTCCAGCGCGATCGCGCGGCTCTGGCTGAAGCGCCGCTCCGGGGTCGTGGGCACGTTGTGCGAGGGCAGCAGCTCCCAGTTGCGGTTGTCGGTGGTGGCCACGGTGCCGGTGCGCATGACGCGCTTGAGGTCGTAGCCCGACAACTGCGTCACGTCGGCGACCGCCGCCTCGAGGGCCTGCTGGATCTCGGCCAGCGGCGGGATCGGCACCCACAGCGGCAGTTCCTCGTCGAGCACGTGGTCCTCGCGCACGTAGCCATGAGCCAGCACGTAGTCGCCGAGCTGCTGCGTGGTGCGCAGGCCGGCGCAGTGCCCGAGCATGATCCAGGCATGCGGGCGCAGCACCGCGATGTGGTCGGTGATGGTCTTGGCGTTCGACGGTCCCACGCCGATGTTGACCATGGTGATCCCCGCGCCGTCGCGCCGCACCAGGTGGTAGGCCGGCATCTGCGGCAGCCGCGGCGGCGGCGCGCCGGCGTCGTCGCCCGGCTCGCGCGGCACGCCCACGCGCCGGGTCGTCACGTTGCCGGGCTCGACGAAGGCGACGTAACCGTCCTCGACCAGGTCCTCCTCGGCCATCAGCTCGTGCCCGAGCCGCACGAACTCGTCGATGTAGAACTGGTAGTTGGTGAACAGCACGTAGTTCTGCACGTGCTCCGGTGCGGTGCCGGTGTAGTGCCGCAGTCGCTGCAGCGAGTAGTCGACGCGCGCGGCGGTGAACAGCGCCAGCGGCATCGGCTCGCCCGGCCGGGGCTCGAAGGTGCCGTTGGCGATGCCGTCGTCCATCGCGCCGAGGTCGGGCAGGTCGAACACGTCGCGCAGGCGCAGCCGCCGCTCGGGCGTCAGCGTGCCCTCCACGTGGTCGTCGCCGGCAAACGCGAAGTGCACCGGGATCGGGTGGGCGCTGGTGCCGACCTCGAGCCGACCCTGGCCGTCGCGGGCGTGGTTGCGCAGCAGCAACCGGAACTGCTCCAGGTAGTACGCGCCGAACAGGTCGGGACGGGTCAGGCTCGTCTCGTAGGTGCCCGGGCCCGCGACGAATCCGTAACTCAGGCGGCTGTCGGCGCGCTGGACCGTGTCGGTGTGCACCCGCACGAATGGGTAGCAGGCGCGCACCCGGCCGGGGACGTCCTGGCCGTCGACGAAGCGCTGCAGGGCCTGGCGCAGATGGCCGACGCCGTCGTCGTAGATGCGCTGCACCCGCTGCAGCGCGGCGGCCGGGTCGTCGAAGGCGGCGGGGGCGATGAACGGGGGGGAGCTGAATGCGGCCATGGGCATCGGGGGAGGGAGGCACCGCCACGAGCGCGGCGCGGGCGGGGGGCCAGGGCGCGCGTGCCGGTCGGGGCGTGCCGGTCGGGCCAGGCAGGGCGACGGTGCGGATCGCCGGATTGTGGTCGTGTCCGGCGCGGCCGTCGTGACGGCGCGTGCGCATCGGCCCGCCCGGCGGGCCGCGAGGCCTGCGTGGACGGCGGCGGTCCCGCCGATCCGACGACGTCGCCTCAGGTGCCGGTCGGTGCCCGCACGGCGCCAAGCGCGGCCGGCAACACCACGACCTCGACCTGCCGGGTGTCGGCCACCGCTTCGCCGTCGGCGGCGACCGGGACTGTGGCCTGTGCCGACCGGATCGTCACCTGGCGACAGGCCTGCGTGCGCACGCGCGGATCGCCGAGGTGCCGCCCGGCCATCAGGCGCGGCAGCATGGCGAGCACGCCGGCGCGGCCGAAGTCGCCGGCGATCACCAGGTCGAGGCGGTGGTCGTCCAGGCGGGCGTGGGGGACCACGGGCAGTCCGCTGCCGTAGGTGGGGGTGTTGAGCACCGAGGCGAACAGCGCCGGGCCGGTGAATCCCGGGCCGCCGTCGGCCGCCACCTCGAGCGTCCAATGGCGCAGGGCGGTGACCTCGGCGACCGTCGCGCCCAGGTAGCGGAGCCGCCCGGGGATCCAGCCGGACAAGGCGGCCGCGCGCCGTGCGACCGCGCTGTCGAAGCCGCAGGTCAGGCTCGATGCCGGCCCTCCAGCGCCCAGTCGAGCGCCTCCATCCAGGGCCATTGCGCCACGCCCAGGGCCCGCGCGAAGTCGTTGCCACTGCCGAAAGGCACGAGCCCGAGTTCCAGCCGGGCGTCCAGCAGGGCGTCGAGCGCCTGGTGCACGGTGCCGTCGCCGCCGACCAACGCGACCCGCGTCCCCGGGGCGCAATGCCGCAGACTCTGCCGCATCGCTTCGGCGCTCGGGGGCGCGACGATCGTCGCGTCGGTTCCACGGCCGGCGAGATGGGTCCGGATGTCGGCTTCCATCGCGCCGGCGCGACCGGCGCCGGCCGCCGGGTTGATCACCACGACCGGGCGCATCACGGGCCCGGGTGCCGGGCGGCCGACGCTCGATCAGCGCGGGCCGTCGCCGGGCGACTCAGCG
>JALOSQ010000036.1 GCA_025458335.1 Ideonella sp. | reverse complement strand
GTGCGGTCTCACTCGGGCCTCGCCGGCACCAGCAGGTCGCGGTTGCCGTTGCTCTGCATTGCCGACACCAGGCCCGACTTCTCCATCTGCTCGAGCAGGCGCGCGGCCCGGTTGTAGCCGATGCGCAGATGCCGCTGCACCAGCGAGATCGACGCACGCCGGTGCTGCAGCACCACGGCCACCGCCTGGTCGTACATCGGGTCGGCCTCAGCGTCGCCGCCGGTCGCGCCGTTGGCGGGGCTGCCCGCTTCCTCGTCGAGCGTGCCACCCTCCAGGATGCCCTCGATGTAGTTCGGCTCGCCCTGGCTCTTCAGGTAGCTCACGACCCGGTGCACCTCGTCGTCGCTGACGAAGGCGCCGTGCACCCGCACGGGCACACCGGTGCCGGGCGCGAGATAGAGCATGTCGCCCTGGCCGAGCAGCGCCTCGGCACCCATCTGGTCGAGGATGGTGCGGCTGTCGATCTTGCTCGACACCTGGAAGCTCAGGCGCGTGGGGATGTTGGCCTTGATGAGGCCGGTGATCACGTCGACGCTGGGCCGCTGCGTGGCGAGGATCAGGTGGATGCCCGAGGCTCGCGCCTTCTGCGCGAGGCGCGCGATCAGCTCCTCGATCTTCTTGCCCACCACCATCATCAGGTCGGCGAGCTCGTCGATCACGATCACCACGTAGGGCAGGCGCTCGAGCGGCTCGGGCGCCTCGGGCGTCAGGCTGAACGGGTTGGGCAGGGTCTCGCCTTTCTCCGCCGCGTCGGCGATCTTCTTGTTGTAGCCGGCCAGGTTGCGCACGCCCAGCTTGCTCATCAGCTTGTAGCGCCGCTCCATCTCGCCCACGCCCCAGCTGAGCGCGTTGGCGGCCTGCTTCATGTCGGTGACCACCGGGCACAGCAGGTGCGGTATGCCCTCGTAGACGCTCATCTCGAGCATCTTCGGGTCGATCAGGATGAGCCTGACGTCGCGCGCCTCGGCCTTGTACAGCAGGCTGAGGATCATCGCGTTGATGCCCACCGACTTGCCCGAGCCGGTCGTGCCGGCGACCAGGCAGTGCGGCATCTTGGCGAGGTCGGCCACCACGGGGTGGCCGACGATGTCCTTGCCCAGGCCCATCGTGAGCATCGACGCCGCCTGGTGATAAGCCTCCGACCCCAAGATCTCGGACAGGCGGATGGTCTGCCGCCGGGCGTTGGGCAGCTCGAGCGCCATGGTGGTCTTGCCCGGCACCGTCTCGACCACCCGGATGCTCACCAGGCTGAGCGAGCGGGCGAGGTCCTTGGCCAGGTTGACGATCTGCGCGCCCTTCACGCCCGTGGCCGGTTCGATCTCGTAGCGTGTGATCACCGGTCCGGGCGAGGCGGTGACCACGCGCACGTCGACGCCGAAGTCCTTGAGCTTCTTCTCGATCAGCCGCGAGGTCATCTCGAGCGTCTCGGGCGGCACCGACTCGACGCGGCCGGGCGCCTCGTCGAGCAGGTCAACCTGCGGCAGCTTGGTGTCGGCGAGCTCGGTGAACAAGGGCGCCTGGCGCTCCGCGACCACACGCTTGCTCGGCGTGATCGGCGCGGCCACCGGCTCGATCAGCACGGGCAGGTGGTCCTCGTGCCACGCCGGTTCGGCCTGCACCTCGGCCTCGCGCTCGCGCAGGGCCTGCTCGCCCAGGCGCTCGTCGATCGCCCGCTCGCGCGTCTCGCTGCGGCGCTCGCGCAGGCGGTCGATCAAGGCGCCGATCGACTCGGCCACCCGCAGCCAGGAGAAGCGGAGCGCGAGCGCGGTCCCGGCCACGAGCAGCGCGATCCACAGCACGGCCGAACCGGGATGGCCCAGCCACTTCAACACAAACGGGCCCACGAGCGCGCCGAGCACGCCGCCCGCCGGCCCTGGCACGAGATCCTCCACGCGGGCGAACCGGCTCCACTCGAGTGCGCAGCTCGCCAGCACCAGCAGTGACAGCCCGAGCCACACCAGCACGGCCGGCCGCTCGGAGGTGGCCGGGTCCACGGCCGCCGGCGGCAGGCCCCCGCGGCGCTGGCGCAGCATCTCGGCCAACGCTGCCAGCCAGCTGCGCGCGCCCACGACCACGAACCACCACGCCGACAGGCCGAAGAAGAAGAACGCGAGGTCGGAGAACCACGCCCCGACGACGCCCACGCTGTTCGACGTCGTCGCGACGCGGCCCGACGTCGACCACGCCGGGTCCTGTGGGTCGTAGGTGGCCAGGGCCAGGACCGCGAGAAGCCACAGCAAGGCCGTGACGAAAAGGAACGCGGTCGTGCCCAACCCAGGGCCGGCCGGGTTGCTCGAAGGCGCGACGGCGGCCTCGGGCACGGCACGACCCGAAGCGCCGCGAGGCGCCGGGCCTCGCAACGAATCGAGAGGGAAGCTCATGACCGGGATTGTCCCGGAAACGCACCCGACCGGCGGCCGGTGGACCGCCCGGCAAGCGCCCGTGAACGGCGGGGAGGGCCGGTCAGCGGGCCGTGAGGCGGTCCTTGATGATGACCGAGCCGTTTTCCTGGGTCTCGACCATGCCCCGCTCCTCGAGGTCCTTCATGACGCGGCTGACCATCTCGCGCGAGGCACCGACGATCTTGGCCAGGTCCTGCCGCGACACCTTGTTACGGATGATGCGCACGTCGCCCTGCATCTCGGCCATGTCGAGCAGCGTGCGCGCCACGCGGCCGTACACGTCGAGCAACGCGAGCGACTCGATCTGCCGGTCGGCCTGGCGCAGGCGCGAGACCAGGCCGCGCAGGATGGCATAGGACAGGCTGGAGTTCTCCGGCAGGCAGCGCGCGAACTCGGTGCGGCCGAGGATCAGCATGTCGGTCTGCACCTCGGCGCGAACGGTCGCCGAGTGGGGCTCGTTGTCGATGAGGCTCATCTCGCCGACGTAGTCGCCGGGATGCAGCACCGCCAGGATCACCTCGCGACCACGAGAGTCCGACGTGAGCACCCGGGCCCGCCCGGTCAGCAGGATGAACAGCGCGTTGGACTTGCGGCCGTGCTCGACGATGATCTCGCCGCGACGGTAGCGTCGCTTGACGACCGCATCGGCGATGCCTTGCGCCTGGTCGTTCGTGAGCATCGAGAACAGCGGAACCCGACGGATCAGGTCCAGGTTCGAGAGCATGGCCATACGTATGCTTCCCCGTCTGCGCCGGCTTGTGGGTGCCGGCTTGTGTTGTGACCGCGGTTCGCGCGGCGCTTCCTAGAATCAGACGCTCGCGGATCGGTGCCCGACTGGCGCCCCGACTCGCCCCTCCTGGGCCTGGGCAGGCACTTGATACGCCCGCTGACGGCCTTATTTCACGATTTCGAACTCTAACGCATGCCCATGAACGCTCCCAACGCCCACGCCCGGGTCCTGATCCTGGGGTCCGGCCCGGCCGGCTACACGGCGGCCATCTACGCCGCGCGGGCCAACCTGGAGCCGATGCTGATCACCGGCCTGGCGCAGGGCGGCCAGCTGATGACCACGACCGATGTCGACAACTGGCCGGCCGACGTCGACGGCGTCATGGGCCCCGACCTGATGCAGCGCTTCCTCCAGCACGCGGAGCGCTTCAACACGAAGATCGTGTTCGATCACATCAACGCGGTCGACCTGTCGCAGCGTCCGTTCCGCCTCACCGGCGACTCGGGCACCTACACGTGCGATGCGCTGATCATTGCCACCGGGGCCAGCGCCAAGTACCTCGGGCTGCCGTCGGAGCAGGCCTTCATGGGCCGCGGCGTCAGCGGATGCGCGACCTGCGACGGTTTCTTCTACCGCGACGAGGAGGTCTGCGTCGTCGGCGGCGGCAACACTGCGGTCGAGGAGGCGCTGTACCTGTCCAACATCGCGAAGAAGGTCAACCTGGTGCACCGGCGCGACAAGTTCCGAGCCGAGGCCATCATGGTCGACAAGGTCATGGACAAGGTCGCCGCCGGCAAGATCGAGCTGCACCTGTGGAACACGCTCGACGAGGTGCTCGGCGATGCCAGCGGCGTGACCGGCGTGCGGCTCAAGCACACGCAGACGGGCGCCACCCGCGACCTGACCCTCAAGGGCTGCTTCATCGCGATCGGCCACCAGCCGAATACCGACATCTTCAAGGGGCAGGTGGAGATGAAGGACGGCTACATCATCACCCGCTCGGGCCTCGCGGGCATGGCCACGATGACGAGCGTGCCGGGCGTCTTCGCCGCCGGCGACGTGCAGGACCACGTGTACCGCCAGGCGATCACCTCGGCCGGCACGGGCTGCATGGCCGCCCTCGACGCCCAGCGCTTCCTGGAGACCTGACCGCGTCGCCGGCCGTCTCGTTGGCGGGCGGCTGAGCGGCGCTGGCCACCGCGTCCGCCAGGACGCTATACTGTCGGGCTTTTCCCGGCCACGGACGGCGCGGGCAATCACTTTCTCGGAGAAGCGTCATGGCACGCGTCTGTCAGGTCACGGGCAAGCGCCCGATGGTGGGCAATAACGTTTCCCACGCCAACAACAAGACCAAGCGCCGGTTCCTGCCGAACCTGCACTATCGTCGTTTCTGGCTCGAGACCGAGAACCGGTGGGTCCGCCTGCGCGTGAGCAACGCGGCACTGCGACTCATCGACAAGGTGGGCATCGAGCAGGTCGTCGCCGACCTGCGCGCCCGCGGCGAGATCTGACCCCTCGGACCTGACAGGAGCACATCATGGCCAAAGGCGGTCGCGAAAAGATCAAGCTCGAGTCGACGGCGGGCACCGGGCACTTCTACACCACCGACAAGAACAAGAAGACCACGCCCGAGAAGCTCGAGATGATGAAGTTCGACCCGAAGGCGCGCAAGCACGTGAAGTACAAGGAAGTGAAGCTCAAGTGACGTCCTGAGCTTCCAGCGCCCAGGTTGGGCGCTCCGAAAGACCCGAAGGGCCTGCGACTCGCGTCGGCAGGCCCTTCGGCATTTCGGGATGCAGGTGTTCGGCCCTGCGCGTGTGACGGAGGCGTCACGCCCCCTGCCCTGGACTCAGGCCCGCGCGGCGCGCAACTGCATCGAGAACTCGCGCAGGCTCGCGATCCCGCTGGCCTCGGCCTTCTGACACCAGGCCTGCAGGTCCGCCACCAGCTGCTCGGCGGACACGCCGGTGCGCGTCCACAGCTGCCGCAGTTCCTCGCGCATCGACACCAGCTTGGCCAGCACCGCGCTCTGGTCGACTGCGCCCTCGAGCTGCTGCTGCACGCCCTGCGGGATCTTGTCGGCGTCGCGGTGCAGCCAGCGCTTGGCCAGGCGCATCTGCGAGAAGCGTGCCGTGCCCTGCGCACCTTGAGCCTTCAGGCGGTCGAGCTCGGCGGCGCAGGCGCCGCGCAGATGGGCGGCGTAGTTGGCCATCACCTCGTAGCGGTTGGCGATGATCGCCTCGAGCGTCTTGTCGTCGGCGACCGGCTTGACCTGGCCCAGGCGCAACTGCGGCGGGACCTTGCGCACCTTGGCCCAGCCGATCATCTCCATCGCGCGGATGTAGCCCCAGCCGATGTCGAACTCGTAGGGCTTGACCGAGAGCTTGGCCGAGGTCGGGTAGGTGTGGTGGTTGTTGTGCAGCTCCTCGCCGCCGATGATCAGGCCGATCGGCGAGATGTTGGTCGAGGTATCCGGCGCCTCGAAGTTGCGGTAGCCCCACCAGTGGCCGAGCCCGTTGATGATGCCGGCCGCCGTGACCGGGATCCACAGCATCTGGACCGCCCAGACCGTGGCACCGATCGCGCCGAACAGCCACAGGTCGACCACCAGCAGCAGGCCGACGCCCTGCCAGGTGAACCGGCTGTAGACGTTGCGCTCGAGCCAGTCGTCGGGCGTGTTGTGCCCGTACTTGGTCAGCGTCTCGGTCTTGGCGGCCTCGGCCTTGTAGAGCTCGGCGCCGCGCAGCAGCACGGTGTTGATGCCCTTGGTGACCGGGCTGTGGGGGTCGTCCTCGGTCTCGCACTTGGCGTGGTGCTTGCGATGCACCGCCACCCACTCCTTGGTGACCATCCCGGTGGTCAGCCACAGCCACAGCCGGAAGAAGTGCGACGGGACCGGGCCGAGCTCGAGCGAGCGGTGCGCCTGCGCCCGATGCAGGAAGATCGTCACCGATGCGATCGTGATGTGCGTCGTCACCAGCGTGAAGAGCACGATCTGCCACCAGCTCGCTTCGACGAGGCCGTGGGCCAGCCAGTCCACCAGGCCATGCCACAGGGTCGGGATCACATCCATGACGTTCCAATGTCTCCGAGAGGAATCCGGGCGCGTGACGCACCCGACGAACTGGCCGAAGGCCGGAAAACCCTTAGGATTCTAGGGGCAGGGCCCCTGGAATCCGCCTGCCTTTGAGCCTGCTCGGCAGCTTCGGTTGCACCCGACCGCGGAAACTTGACGCGCGTCAACCCACCGCAGGCCCGGCGCGCTCGAGGGCCCGCCCGGCAACCCGACGCAAACCGCGACGGTCACCGCCGCTGCCAAGCCGCCGCATAGAACCCATCTGTGGCGTGTCGATGCGGCCACAAGCGCAGGTAGGGACCCGACACCAATCCACGCGCCTGCGGGACCCCGGCACGCTCCAGCGCCTCGTCGGCAGGCACCGGGTCGAAACCGAGGCCGACGTCGGCCTCGAAGGCCGCCACCACCGCTTCGTTCTCGTCGGCCAGCAGGCTGCAGGTCGCATACACCAGCCGCCCACCTGGCTTGAGCAGCCGAGCTGCGCCGGCGAGGATCGCCCGCTGCTTGGCCTGCAGCTCGGCCACCGAGGCCGGGTTCTGGCGCCACTTCAGGTCGGGATTGCGGCGCAGCGTGCCCAACCCCGAGCAGGGCGCGTCGACCAGCACCCGGTCGATCTTGCCGGCCAGGCGCTTGATCCGGTCGTCACGCTCGTGCGCGATCTGGATCGGGTAGACGTTCGACAGCCCGCTGCGCGCGAGGCGCGGCTTGAGCGCGGCCAGCCGGTGCCCCGAGGTGTCGAAGGCGTACAGGCGCCCGGTGTTGCGCATCGCCGCGCCCAGCGCGAGGGTCTTGCCGCCTGCACCGGCGCAGAAGTCGACGACCATCTCGCCGCGCTTGGGATCGGTGAGCAGCGCGAGCAGCTGACTGCCCTCGTCCTGGACCTCGACGTCGCCGCGCGTGAACACGTCGAGCTTCTGCAGCGCCGGCTTGCCCTGGACCCGCAGGCCCCAGGGTGAGTAAGGCGTGGGCTCCGCGGTCACCCCGGCGGCCCGAAGCGCCTCGGCGGCCTCCTCGCGCCGGGCCTTGAGCGTATTGACGCGCAGGTCCAGCGGCGCCGGCTGCAGCAGCGCCTCGGCGAGGGCGGCGAACTCCGCCTCGCCGAGCGACGTACGCAGAGCGTCGGCGAGCCACGCGGGCAGCTCGTGCCGAAGGGCAGCCGGCAGGGCCGTGCGTTCGACCGCCCGCACGCGGTCACGCCAGTCGGCCTCCAGGGGGTCCAGGGCAGCACGCAGGAAGGCCTCGTCGCCTTGCCAGCCGATGATGGCCAGCCGACGCGGCATCGGACCCTGGCCGGACTGCGCGAGATGCTGGAACGACGGACGGTGGCGCAGCACCGCGTAGGCCGTCTCCGCCAGCACCTGGCGCTCGCGCGGGCCCAGGCTCCGATGCGAGCGGAAGTAGGACGAGACGACGCCGTCGGCCGGCGCGGACAGGCGCAGCACCTGCTGCACCAGGTCGGTGACGAGGTCGAGCAGGGCGCGCGGGTGCATGCCGGTTCGGTCCGGATTTCAGTCGGAATGACCGGCCGGGCCGGGCCCGAGGCCGCGACGGTGCCGCCCTGGCGCACAGCCAGGCTCGCCGAGGTCCTCGCCGCGCAGGCGCAGCAGGCCGTCGAGCTGCCGGACGCGGCCATCGTGCAGCGCGAGCCGGCCCTCGACGAACCAGCGCACGCTCGTCGGGTAGATCAGGTGCTCCTGCGCCAGCACGCGGGCCGCGAGGCTCGATTCGTCGTCCCCGTCGAGGACCGGCACGACGGCCTGCATCACGATCGGGCCATGGTCGAGCTCGGTCGTGACGAAGTGAACGGTCGCTCCGTGCACCGCGCAGCCGGCCTCGAGCGCGCGCCGATGCGTGTGCAGGCCCGGGAATGCCGGCAACAGTGACGGGTGGATGTTGAGCAGGCGCCCCTCGTAGTGCTGCACGAAGCCAGGCGTGAGGATGCGCATGAAGCCGGCGAGCACCACCAGGTCGGGCGCATGCCGGTCGATGCACTGGGCGAGCGCCGCGTCGAAGGCCTCGCGGCTCGCGAAGGTCCGGTGGTCGACCACCTCCGTGGCGATGCCCCGGCCCGCGGCTTTCGCGAGGCCGCCTGCGTCGGGCCGGTTGCTGATCACCGCGGCGATGCGCGCCGGCCAGCCTTCCGCAACGCAGCGCTCCACGATCGCCGCCATGTTCGAGCCACCGCCCGAGATGAGGATGACGATCGACTTCATGCAGGCAGTGTAGGCGCGCCGCTGTACGCGCCCGGGTGGAAGGCGGCACGGCGGCCGCGTCGCACCGCCCTCCTAGAATCCTGCCCATGAAGCAACGCGTCCTCTCCGGCATGCGGCCCACCGGCTCGCTGCACCTCGGCCACTACCACGGCGCGCTCAAGAACTGGGTGCGCCTGCAGGACGAATACGAGTGCTTCTACTTCGTCGCCGACCTGCACGCGCTGACCACGCACTACGAGGAGCGCGAGGTCATCGAGAAGACGGTCTACGACATGGTGATCGACTGGATCGCCGCCGGCCTCGACCCCGACCGCTCGACGATCTTCATCCAGAGCCGCCTGCCCGAGCACGCCGAGCTGTTCACGCTGCTGGCCATGGGCACACCGCTCGGCTGGCTCGAGCGCGTGCCGACGTACAAGGACCAGATGGACAAGCTGAAGGACCGCGACCTCGCGACCTACGGCTTCCTCGGCTACCCGCTGCTGCAGGCGGCCGACATCCTGATCTACAAGGCCAACTTCGTGCCGGTGGGCGAGGACCAGTCCTCGCACGTCGAGCTCACCCGCGAGGTGGCGCGGCGCTTCAACAGCCTGTACGGCCGCTCGCCGAAGTTCGAGTCACTCGTCGCGGCCGCGCTGGCCAAGCTGTCGAAGGACGACCAGCGCTACTTCGAGAAGCAGCGCAAGGCCTATGGCGAGACGGGCGACGCCGCCGCCGCCGGCAAGGCCGAGGCCCTGCTGCGACGCGCCGCCGAGGGCACGGCCGGCTGGACCGACGAGGACGGCGAGTTGCTGTCGGGCCACTTCAAGGGCAGCGGCAAGACCATCCTGGTCGAGCCGCAGGCGCTGCACACCGAGGTGCGCAAGCTCCCGGGCCTGGACGGCGCCAAGATGAGCAAGAGCTACGGCAATGCCGTGCTGATGCGCGACACGCCCGAGGAGGTCACGCGCAAGGTCAAGCACATGACCACCGACCCGGCCCGCGTGCGCCGTACCGACCCGGGCAACCCCGAGAAGTGCCCGGTCTGGGACTTCCACAAGATCTACAGCGACGACGCGACGCGCGACTGGGTGGTCAAGGGCTGCACCACCGCGGGCATCGGCTGCCTGGAGTGCAAGCAGCCGGTGATCGACGGCATCGTGCGCGAGCAGCAGCCGTGGCGCGAGCGCGCCGAGCCCTACCTCACCGATCCCAAGCGAGTGCACTGGATCGTCGAGGTCGGCACCGAGCGGGCCCGCACCGTGGCGCGCCGCACGATGAAGGACGTGCGAGAGGCGATGGGCCTCGGGTACTGAGTGCCGCCGTCGCCGAGGCTGCGGGCCCAGGCGCGCCCGGCCCGCGGCGCTGACCGCCCCGCACCCCCGACCAAGCCGACCGACCCCCGACCCCCATGGCCGGCATCCACATCAACGACATCGAGGCTGCCATCAACTGGTGGCGCGAGCGCTCGCCGTCGCGCGACGGCATCAGCGCCTGCCCCGAGGTGCGCGCGCTCGCCGAGGTCTATGCCCTGCTCGCCTACTACCGCGAGTCCGAGTGCGACGAGGTCACGATGCCGCGCAAGGCCAAGGACGCCTGGCTCGCCTGGTATGCCCAGACGGCCGACTCGCCCTGCATCGCGATCTGCTCGACCAGCCAGGGCGACGACGTCTGCAAGGGCTGCGGCCGCAGCTTCGCCGAGGTGCAGCACTGGCCCGGCATGAGCCCCGCCGAGAAGCGCGCCACCTGGCGGCGCATCACGCACGAGGGCACGGCCTGGCGCTTCAACCGTTATGCCGAGCGCGCGCGCCGCGCGGTCGGCGTCGACCATCCGCCGCCGGAGTCGCTGGAGGATCCCGGGGTCGCCCCGGCGCCCACGCCGCGGCCGCCGCGGTGACCGGCGCCGCGCCCGGCGCGCGCGCTGGCGCCGGCCTGGCCGGGTTCGCGGACAGCCTGCGGCGCATCCTGCCCCTGGCCTGGCCGGTGTTCGTCGGCCAGGTCGCCGTGCTCGCCTTCGGCACGGTCGACACCGTGCTGGCCTCGCGCTCCTCTCCCGAGGACCTCGCCGCGCTCGCCGTGGGCGCGGCGGCCTACATCACGGTGTTCATCGGGCTGATGGGGATCGTCGTCGCGGTCGGGCCGATCGTCGGGCAGCTCTACGGCGCCGGGCGCCTGCGTGAGGCCGGGCACCAGCTGCACCAGGCCGCCTGGATCGCGCTGGCGCTGTCGGCACTCGGCGGACTGCTGCTGCTCTTTCCGAGGCCGTTCATCGCGCTGTCCGGGGTGTCCCCGGAGGTCGAGTGGCGCGTGCGGGCCTTCCTGGCCGGACTGGCCCTGGCGCTGCCGGCGGCGCTGCTGTTCGCGGCCTACCGCGGCTTCAACACCGCCGTGTCGCGGCCCAAGGCGGTCATGGTGCTGCAGCTCGGCGGACTGGCGCTGAAAGTGCCGCTCGCCGCCGCACTGGTGTTCGGCCTGCCGCTGCCGGGCCCGCTCGCACCGCTGTCGATCCCGGCGCTCGGCGTGGCCGGATGCGGCCTGTCGACGGCCATCGTGATGTGGGGGCAGCTCGCCGCGGCCGGCTGGCTGCTCCGGCGCGACCCGTTCTACCGCCGCTTCGAGCTAGGCCGCCGCGGCTGGCACCGGCCCGACCGTGCCGCGATCGCGGCACAACTTCGTCTGGGCGTGCCGATGGGCGCGTCGATCCTGATCGAGGTCACCAGCTTCGCGTTCATGGCCATCTTCATCGCCCGGCTGGGCACCACGCCGGTGGCCGGCCACCAGATCGCGGTGAACCTGGTGTCCTTGCTGTTCATGATGCCGATGGCGCTGGGCAACGCCACCTGCGCGCTGGTGGCACAGCAGGTCGGGGCCGGCGACGCCGCGGATGCACGGCGGCTCGGCTGGCACGGCATCGCGTTCGGCGTCGGTCTCGCGGCCGTGGTCGGCACGGCGGTGTTCGCCCTGCGCGAGCCGATCGTCGGGCTCTACACGACTGACACGGCGATCGCGGCCGCGGTGCTGCCGCTGCTGGGCCTGGTCGTCGTGTTCCACGTGTTCGACGCGCTGCAGGCGGTGGTGGCCTTCGTGCTGCGGGCGTGGCGCATCGCCACCGTGCCGATGCTGATCTACGCCGGATCGCTGTGGCTGGTGGGACTGGGCGGCGGGTACCGGCTGGCGTTCGACGCCAGCGGCGCGGTGCCGCCCGGGTGGCGCGGCGCGATGGGCTTCTGGATCGCCGCGACCGCCGGGCTGGTGCTGGCCGGCGCGCTGCTGCTGGCCTTCCTCGCGTGGGTGTTGCGCGAGCGCGACCCGGCAGCGGCGCCATTCACGCCGCAGCAGCTTTGGAGCCTCGCCGCAGCGATCGGGATCACCGTCGCCGCGCTGGTGGGATCGCTGGCCCCCTCGGTGCCCATGCCGCAGGTCGCGTTCGGCGACAAGCTGGTGCATGCGGCGGGCTACGCGGCGCTGGCGATCGGCTGGCAGCTGGCGTTGCGCGGGCGGCCCTGGGCCACCTGGCTCGGCGTGGCAGCCTTCGGTGTGGGGATCGAGTGCCTGCAGGGGCTGCTGCCCTGGCGCAGTTTCCAGTGGCTCGACATGGTGGCCAACGGCACCGGCGCGGCGCTCGGGCTGGCGGTGCTGGCCCCGCTCGCACGCCGCGCCGCACGGCGCGTATAGCCTCGCGCCCCGGCGCGACGCGGGCAGGGTGCAAGTCGCCGGTGGGCGATCACCAAGAAGGGTCGCGATCGCATGCCGTTTGGTGCTGCGCGGGCACAGCGGTAGAGTCTGCGGCGCCGCGGTCGTCGCAGCGGTCCCGATCCACCCTGGTCCAGGCGCCCTTCGCCACGGCCGGGCGCCGGAAGTCTCGGTCCCTGGCGTGCGGTCCGTCCGGCCCGACCCCTGCACCGTTCACGGAGCTCACATGTCCCCGTCGCCGATCCCCTCCTTCCACCAAGCCCGCACGGCCATCCGCGGGTCCCTGGCCGCGTTGCTTGCCCTCGTCTCGGCCGGCGCGATGGCGGCCGAAACCGGCTTCGCCGGCACGCCCACCGTGACCCAGCTGTGGGTTGCGCACGGCCTGGCCGCGGTGACCGCCGGCGGGCTCGCGTTCGCGCTCGGGCGCAACTGGGCGCTGGCCGGCATCGTCATCGTCGTCGCCGCCGGTTACGCCTGGCCACCGGTGCTCGACGCCGCGACGATCGCCGCCGGCACGCAGGCCCACGGCTCGACCTACCCGTTCCAGGCCACGGCTTCGGCGCTGCTGATCCCGCTGCTGGCGATCGGCGGGCTCGTGGCCCGCAACGCCATCAAGGACCTGAGCCAGCTCGGCAGCAGCTTCCTGGCCGGACCCGAGCGCATGCTGGCGCAGCGCGTCAAGCGCCAGCTCGGCGAGTAACGCGGCGGGGCCGGCGCCTGCCGGCC
>JALOSQ010000278.1 GCA_025458335.1 Ideonella sp. | reverse complement strand
CGCCATCGAGGCCCTCATCGTCCCGGTCTGGACAGCGGCCTGCGCGATCTGCGGCAACAGCGGATCGACCGTGGTGGCGGCCGGCGCCGCCGCGAGCGTGCGGTGCAGCCCGTCGAGAGTCTTGCCGTACTCGTCGGCGGCCGCGCCGGTGCTGGCCGCCGATTCGGCCATGCGCGACATCAGGTTCTGGAACTCCTCGCGGATCCGCGTCGTGGTCGTCTCGTCGAGGTCGGCCACGTGCCGTGCGAACAGCGCTGCAATCCGCTCGTCGTCGAGTGGTTCCTTGCCAGCGACGGCTTGCTCGAGCGCGCGGCTCAGGACGGCGTTGACGCCGGCCAGGTGCTCGTACCAGACCGCGAACGTCGTCGGGTTGAAGGCAGCCGGGTGTTGCGCCATCTGCGCCAGCACCAGCCGGAACACCTCGGCCGAACGCTCGCGCGACTCGCGGTATCGCATCGCGTGGTTCTCCAATCAGCGGCTGGCGACGACAGCCAGCAACTCGCGCAGGGTGTTGCGCACATCCAGGCTGCCCTGCCCGGTCGGCAGCCAGTCTTCGGGTACCGTCCCCTGCAGCCTCACGTAACCCATCGGGGCGGCGACCAACTCCACGCCGGCTCCCGCCTGTTGCTCGAACTCGCGCAGGGCCCTGGGCATGTGCCAGGCATGGGTGACCAGCACGATCCGGCGGACCCCCGCGCTGCGCAGGGCCTTGACGGTCAGGATGGCGTTCTCGCGGGTGTCGCGCGACGTGCCCTCGACCCAGCGAAGCGGCTGGTCGAGCTCGCTGCGTGCGATGCGGGCGGCGATCTCGGCCTCGGAGGCGCCGACCTGCGTGCGGTCGAGCGCCGCCCAGCCGACGCCCCCCGTGAAGGCCAGCGGTGCGCCGGTCTGCTCCGCCAGCCAGGCGCCGTAGCGCAACCGCTCGAAGGAGGTCGACGACAGGTCCGAGACACCATACTCGGGCGCGAAGGCGCGCCGCCCACCGCCCAGCACCACGATCGCGGTCGGCATGGCGGCACGTCCTTCGGTACGCAGCTGCTCGAGACGCTCGGCGGACAGGGCTGGCGGCGGCTTCAGGCCCTGGTCCTGGAGGACGACGGCCACGCCCCGCAGGGTGCTCAGGTACAGCGCCACGACTCCGGTCAGGACCAGCAGCCAGCCCAGGCCTCGACGGCGCAGGATCAGCCGAGCGCCGACCACCACCAGCACCAGTATCGGCACGGGCGGGAGCAGCAACGCGGTCAGGTAGGGCTTCAGGGGCTCGAGCCCGAGCAGGGAGGCCAGCTCTTGCATGCGCAGTGATGGATCGGACCGGTTGTCGGTCGCCTCGGGTCGACAGGCACCGGTGGCGCGGCGCATTGTGGCGATAGGAAAACCTGCCATGGAGCCCAAATCAGCGCCCGGCGCGAGCGAACGGCTCCGGTCGTGCGTTCGTTCCAGGTTTGATTGGCGGGCGCGCAACTGAGGTGCGTAGGCCGAAGATGACAGTAGAGCCCGCAAGGTGGCTTACCCGAGGCAAAGACCTTGAACCCCCGAGATCGGGGAGGCCGCTCTGCATACTGAATTCGCGATCGGGCCGATGGTCCGGCGCGAACGCGGCGCGCCGTCACGCGCAGCCGCGGTCCCGACTACCAGAACAGCCGAGGAGACTCTCCCCATGAAGCACCTTCTTGTCCGGGCCCGGACGTGCATTGCGCTGGCCGCCGCCGCCGTGGTGTCCGCGACGGCCGTCGCCCAGCCGGCCCCGACCGTCACCCGCCCGAACAACCTCGAGACGCTCAAGCAGTTCCGCGTCGCGACCACCGACCTGAACATCCCGGTGGTGGCTCAGGAAGGTCGAAACGCCAACGCGATCAAGGAGAACCTCAAGCGGATCAAGTTGCCGCCGGGCTTCAAGATCGAGCTGTTCGCGGTCGTGCCCGACGCACGCATGATGGCCATTGCACCGAGCACGAACATGCTGTTCGTCAGCACGCGCAAGACCACGGTCTGGGCGGTGACCGATCGCAACAGCGATGGCGTGGCCGACGAAGTCAAGAGCTTTGCCCCGAGCCTGCGCTTCACCAACCCGAACGGTGTGTGCTGGACCCGCGACGGGTTCCTGATCGTCGTCGAGCACAACCGGGTGCTGAACTTCCCGGCGGCCGAGTTCTTCTACGAAGGGCCCGATGTTGCCGTCATCGAGGTGGTGCCGCAGGGCAAGCTGATCCCGCCCGAGGAGGAGAGCTTCAATCACGGGGCGCGTGTGTGCGACGTCGGACCCGACGGCATGCTGTACGTGTCGCTGGGCCAGCCGTTCAACGTGCAGCCGCGCGAGAAGATCGCGATGTACGATCAGGTGGGCATCGGCGGCATCGTCCGGCTCAACCCGTTCGACGGCAGCAAGCGCGAGGTCTTTGCCCGTGGCATCCGCAACTCCGTGGGGCAGGACTTCCACCCGCGCACCGGGCACCTGTGGTGGACCGACAACCAGGTCGACGGCCTCGGCGACGACGTGCCTCCGGGCGAGCTGAACCGCTCGACCAAGCCGGGCGAGCACTTCGGCTTCCCCTGGTTCAACGGGAGCTTCCGCGTGGCGGGCTCCCCCGCGGCGCCCGACCTGAAGGACGTGCCCCCGCCGGCCAACCTGATTGCGCCGCAAGCGGAGTTCCCGGCGCACCAGGCGCAGCTGGGCATGACCTTCTACACCGGGCGCATGTTCCCGGAGAAGTACCGCAACGGCGTGTTCGTGGCGGCGCACGGGTCGTGGAACCGGACCAAGCCGAGTGGCGCGCTCATCAACTTCGTGCCATTGAAGGGTGACGGCAACGCCGACAAGCCCGAGGTGTTCGCCGAGGGTTGGCTCGACGAGAACGGCCTGTACCGCGGCCGTCCGGTCGACGTGGCGGTGATGAAGGACGGCTCGCTGCTGATCACGGACGACTTCGCGGGCGCGATCTATCGCGTCACGTACAGCGCACCGTGAGCCCACTGCGCACCGCCTGCGTGGTGCTCGGCCTGGCCGGGGCGGCATTCGCCGCCTCGGCCCAGGCGCTCAGTCCGGCCGCCCAGGCCGGGCAGCGCAAGGCCCAGCCCTGCATCGTCTGCCACGGACCTCTTGGCGTCAGCATGCGGCCCGACGCGCCGCATCTGGCGGGCCAGCCCGTCGTCTACCTGGTCGACCAGTTGCGTGCCTACCGCAATGGCAAGCGGCACCACGAGATCATGAACGTGATCGCCAAGCCGCTGACCGACCAGGACATCGACGAACTGGCGGCCTGGTACTCGGCCATCCGGGTCGAGGCCATCGCGCCGAACTGATCCAGCCGGTCCGGCGTGCCGGACCGGCCTTCACCGAGTGCCGACATCGTTCCCGCCCGCGCAAGACCCCAAGCGCGTTCGTCCTCGCGGCCCTGCGGCAGCATGACGGCCTTGCGGCTGGCGGACTCGACCGGCGCGGGCTTACCGGTCGGCCCCCCGCAGACCCCCTTGAGGTCCTCGACCGTCCCATCGCCCCATCGGTCTGCCGGTGGGGCCCGGACCCTTCCCCCACGATGCAGCTCCGACTC
>JALOSQ010000277.1 GCA_025458335.1 Ideonella sp. | reverse complement strand
CCGGCCGACGTGCCGCTCGGCCTGGCCATCACCGACCAGTACGGCCGGGGCCTGCAGACGCACCTGAACTGGATCCAGATCCGACCCGGCGAGCGCCGCACCTGCGACGGCTGCCACAGCCCGCGCCGTGGTGCGTCGCTGAACGCCGGCGCGACAGTCAACACGATGCCGCCCGCCCTGACCCCGGCGCTGGCCAGCCAGCACCAGTCGGGCGAGACGATGGCCTCGCTGCGCACCCGCCTGAACGCCACGCTGTTGAACCTGCAACCCGACCTCGTCTACCAGGACGTGTGGGCCGACACGAGCCGGGCAGGCGTCGTGGCGAACGACCCGATCACGATCCGCTACACCGGCAATGCCAACCCGGCCGACGACCTCGCGACGCCGGCCCCAACCAATGGGCTGATCAACTACCCGACCCACATCCAGCCGCTGTGGACGCGCAATCGCGGCGCGAACACCTGCACCAATTGCCACACCGATCCGGCGGGGCTGGACCTTCGCGCCACGGTGGCCGGCACGGGTCGCATGGTGTCGTACGAGGAACTGCTGCTGGGCGACCCCGTCATCGACCCGGCCACCGGCCAGCCGCAGACCCGCCTGGTCGACGGCGTGCCGATGGCGGTGCGCGGCGATCCGCTGGTCGAGACCGGCGCGGGCAACGCCGCAGGCCTGGCCCGCTCCAGCCGGCTGACCGAGATCCTGTTCGGCCAGCAGCTCAAGGCCAGCGCCTCGTCGCGCACCGCCTTCCCGGATCCGCCGGCCGGTGCGCCCAACCACGCGACGATGCTCAACGCGGCCGAGAAGCGACTGCTCGCCGAGTGGATGGACGGCGGCGGCCAGTACTACAACGACATGGGCGCCAGCGGCAGCGTGCAGCGCGTGGCGGGCCTGAGCCAGCAGACCTTCGCGGCGACCGTCGCGCCGATCCTGGCCGCCAACTGCGCGAGCTGCCACACGCCGGGGGGCAACTCGGGCGCCGCCCAGCCGGCGGGCGTCTACCTGAGCAACCGCTTCGTGCTCACCGGCAGCGCCGAGGGCGACTTCAACGCCTCGCTGTCGATGGTCTCCGACGTGTGCAACGCCGCCGGCAATGCGCTGGTGCGCCGGCCCTCGACCGCCCCGCACCCCTCGGGCGCCCTGGGTCAACCGGCACCGCTGCCGGCCGGCAGCGCCAATTACACGGCGATCCTCAACTGGATCGCGGCCGGATGCCGATGAGTTCACGCCCCACCCAACCTGTCGCGGTGCCGGTCCGGCGCCGCCCGTCGGCAGCCGCCGCGGGCGGCGTCGTGCTGAGCGCTGCGCTCGCCGTGCTGGCCGGATGCGGCGGCGGCGGGCCGCTCAGCAACCCGCCCACGGTCTTCAATCCCCCGGGCAGCGGCGGGCAGAAGTTGTCCTTCGCGTACTTCCAGCGCTGCGTGAATCCGATCTTCCTGGCGCAGTTGCAGATCAACCAGAACGGCGTGCTGTCGGTCAACAGCTGCGCCGGCGCGGGCTGCCACGACGACGCCAGCGGCACGGGCGGCGCTTTCCGCGTGCGGCCCGCGGCGCCGCCGGTGGACCTGGCGAACCCGGCCAACACGCCCGACGTGATCCGGCAGACCGACATGTACAAGAACTTCTTCTCGTCGCAGGGCGAGGTGGTGTTCAACGCGCCGCTGTCGAGCCGTTTGCTGACCAAGCCGCTGGTGCAGGGCGTCCTGCACGGCGGTGGCCTGATCTTCCTGAACGACCAGGACCCGAACGTGCGCCTGATCCGCTACTGGATCAGCCGCCCGATGCCCCAGGGGCAGGACGAGTTCAGCGCCGCGGCCAACAGCATGTTCACGCCCCCAGACCCGGCGACCGGCGCCTGCAACACCGAATGAACCCCGTGACTGCAACGCGCGCGCCCCGAGCGCACCAGACCCTGCCGCCGCGCCCGCATCCGCGTGCAACGCGTGTGGCCGCGTGTGCCTGGGTGCTGGCTGGCGCGCTCGGCGCGCCGCTGGTGCAGGCGCAGGACGCGCCGCGCACCGAGCGGCTCACGATCGCCGACCCGTACATCGAGCTGCACACCGGGCCGGGCCGCGGCTACCCGGTGTTCTTCGTCGTGCCGCGCGGCGAGGCCATCGACGTCACGTTGCGCCGCACCGACTGGTACCGCGTGCGCACGCCCGATGGCAAGGAAGGCTGGGTGCACCGTCGCCAGCTCGAGACCACGATCACCGAGGCCGGCGGAACGCGCACCTTCCGCGACGTGCTGCTGGACGACTACCTGGCGCGGCGCGTCGAGCTCGGCGCGTCCTGGGGTCGATTCGAGCGCGACCCGATGCTGAAGGTCTGGGGCCTGTACCGGCTGTCGGACACGCTTCGCGGCGAAGCGACCGTGGGCCAGGTGCAAGGCAGCTTCTCCGGCTCCAGCTTCTGGCACCTGAACCTGATGGCCGAGCCCTGGTCGGACCGCCGCCTCTCGCCGACCGCGAGCCTGGGCTTCGGCAGCTTCCGCAACGTGCCCAACCTCAGCCTGGTCAACGCCGCGGAGACGAACGCCCGGCTGTCCAACGCGTCGCTGGGCGTGCGCTGGTACCTGAGCGACCGCTTCGTGGCGCGTGCCGACCTGACCCTCTACACCGCGTTCGTCTCCGACAACCGCTCGATCGAGTACCGCGCCGTGACCGGCGGGCTCTCGTTCTTCTTCTGATCGCCCGGGCTGCCTCGATGACCCTCACCTCCAAGTCCTCCTTCGCCGTTGCGGCGCTCGCCATGGCGCTGGCGCCCGCCCTGCAGGCGCAGACCACGGCCCCGCCGGCCGCAGGGGCAGCACCGGCCAACGAGCAGGTGGTGGTGCCGCAGGTCGAGCGCCGCGACGTCCGCCTGCCGAAGTTCCCTTCGCGCGACTGGGAGGTCGGCGCGTTGGTGGGCACCTATGCAACCCAGAACTTCGGCTCGAGCATCGTGGCCGGCGTGCGCCTGGGCTACCACATCACCGAGGACGTGTTCGTCGAGGCGGCGCTGGCCCAGACGTCGGTGAGCGACGAGTCGTTCCGGCAGATCCTGCCCGGCGGCGTGTTTGCCGACGAGAAGGAGAGCCTCGGCTACTTCAGCCTTTCGGCCGGCTACAACGTGCTGCCCGGCGAGGTCTTCCTCGGCCGCAACCGCGCCTATCCGTCCCAGATCTTCCTGGTGGGCGGGGTGGGCAGCACGCGCTTCGCGAACCAGCGCAGCCAGACCTTCAACTTCGGCCTGGGCACACGGGTGTACCTGAGCGACCGGGTCTCGCTGCGCGTCGACATGCGCAACCACGTCTACCCGCTCGACCTGCTGGGACGCCGCCAGAACACGCAGAACCTGGAGCTCACCGCCGGCGTGGGCTTCACCTTCTGACCGACCGGGCCGTGGCTTCCGTTTGCCCCGCCCCCACGGCCGCCCCCTGAAGCGCCGCCCGCTGCAACCCCGCCCCTCACCGCCGACCCTCACCGCGCCACGCCATGCCACGTCCCTCCAATCCGACGCTCACGACGATTCCGACCGATCGCCGCGCCCTGCTCGGGCTGGCCGCCGCCGCGGCCGCC
>JALOSQ010000276.1 GCA_025458335.1 Ideonella sp. | reverse complement strand
GGTGGATAGCGCGTGGATGGCTGGTGGATGACTGGTGGACGACCGGCGCAGATCCTGTGGATAGACCGTTCCGGTCAACTCAAACCGGTGTGCAACTCGGTGGGCAAGTCGGGCTTCTTCTGGGGACAAGTGCGTGGAAAACGCGTGAGTGTCCGGTGGACCCACGCATCTGGTGGAGCCGTGCCTCGAGCGCGGCAGGCGCACGAAGCGGCGCGTGACGCGTGGCGCCGAGCTCGATCAGCGCAGGTCCACGCGGTTGGACAGCTCGTCGGGGTTGGCGTCGCCGGGCCGCAGCGGGAAGTGCGTCTCGAGCAGCCGGCTCACCGCGTCGACCGCCGCCTCGACCCCTTCGCGATGTCGCCCGGCCCGCAGGTCCGCGGCCAGCGCGGCCACGAGGTCCTGCCAGACCTCGGGGGCGACCCGGCGCGCCAGGCCCCGGTCGGCCACGATCTCGATCGCGTGCTCGGCGAGCAGCAGGTAGATCAGCACCCCGCTGTTCTCCTCGGTGTCCCAGACGCGCAGCTTGCCGAACATCGTCACCGCGCGCTCCCGTGCCGTCGCGCGGCGCCACAGGTAGGACAGCGGCAGCCCGGCTTCCACACAGACGCGGATCTCGCCGCGGTGCCGGCGCTCGCTGGCGGCGATGCGCTCCTCGACCCGCGCCAGCCCATCGGGGCCGAGCGCGCGCACCGCGTCGGTCTCGTCGTGCCAGCGGTGGCGGACCAGGCGCCACAGCCGCGGGGTGGAGGCGTTGAGCTTGCCCATCGTCGCTGCCGCTCCTCACCAGTCGCCGGAGGCGCCACCACCCCCGAAGTCACCGCCGCCGCCCGACCCGAAGCCGCCGCCCCCTCCGCCGAAGCCCCCGCTGCTCCAGCCACCGCCGTGATGGCCGCCCCCCCAGATCACCGCAGGCCCCCGGCCACGGCCGAGGCCGCTGCGCCGGGCCGCGCCCACGCCGAACAGCCCGACCACCACGAGGGCGGCGATCGCGGCTCCGGCAGCCACCACCAGGCTGGCGGTGAACCACCAGCCCAGGCCCCCGGCTCCAGCGGCCGTCAGCAGGGAGCCGAGCCGGCGCCCGAACAGGCTGGTGAGCACGGTCGCCACGATCGGCACGGCGACGAACAGGAAGATCGCGACGTCGTGCAGGTCGAGGCCGGCGTCGCCGATCGAGCCCGCGGCGGGCGCTGAGGGCTCGGGCAGGCCCTCGCCGGCAATGCGGGTGTCCAGCGCCTCGACCGCGGCGGCGAGGCCGCCCGCGTAGTCCCCCGCCCGGAAGGCCGGCGTGATCTGCTCGGTGATGATGCGCCGTGCGGCCAGGTCGGGGATCGCGCCCTCCAGCGCTTTGGCCACCTCGATGCGCACGCGCCGGTCGTCGACCGCGACGACGATCAGCACGCCGTCGCCGACCTCGCGCCGACCGATCTTCCAGTCCTCGCCGACGCGCTGGGCGAAGGCGGCGATGTCCTCGGGCTGCGTGCTGCGCACGACCAGCACCACCAGCTGCGAGCCGCGCTCGCGCTCCAGACGTTCGAGCCGCGCGTCGAGCGCGCCCACGGCCGTGGGCGGCAACGCGCCGGCCTCGTCCATCACGCGGGCGGTGAGCGGCGGCACCGGACGCAGGTCCTGTGCCGCGACGGCCACGGCCAGCAGCGCCAGGCAGGTCAGGGCCAGCGCGCGCAGCCAGGTCCGGGCCGGCGCGCGCGGGCGCGGCGGCCGCCGGTCGCCGGCGACCGGCCATGGCAACACCGCGCGCCCGCGATCCGCGAGGGTGGCGAGCACGATCCCGGGCGCCCCGAGCGGTGCGGATCAGCGCGAGGCCGCGGGCGCGGCCGGGGCCGGCTTCTCGAAGCTGACGGCAGGCGGGGCGCTGATCGCCGCCTCGTTCTCGACCGCGAAGCCCGGCTTGAGGTCATAGCCGAACACCATGGCCGTCAGGTTGGACGGGAACTGGCGCGCCAGCACGTTGTAGTCCTGCACCGCCTTGATGTAGCGGTTGCGCGCGACGGTGATGCGGTTCTCCGTGCCCTCGAGCTGCACGCGCAGGTCCTGGAAGCCCTGGTTCGCCTTGAGGTTCGGGTAGTTCTCGCTGACCGCGATCAGGCGCGACAGTGCACTCGACAGCTCGCCTTGCACCTGCTGGAAGCGCTGGAAGGCCTGCGGGTCGTTCAGCGTCTCCGGGGTGACCTGGATCGACGTCGCCTTGGCGCGGGCCTCGACGACGCGCGTGAGGGTCTCCTGCTCGAAGGCGGCCTCGCCCTTGACCGTGGCGACCAGGTTGGGCACCAGGTCGGCGCGCCGCTGGTACTGGTTGAGCACCTCCTGCCACGAGCTCTTGACCTGCTCGTCGAGCCGCTGGAAGTCGTTGTAGCCGCAGCCGGACAGCGCCATGGCCGCCAGCATGGCCCACCCGATCTGCCGCACGCGGCGCCCGATTGCTCCCATGAGGTCCTCCTGTGATCCGTCTCGATGCCGGGGCTCGCATCGTAGCGGGCGGGCGCAGCCGCTAGAGTCGAACGATGCCCACCCCCGAGCAGGCCCTCGCCGCCGCGCTTCGCCGTCCCGACAGCGTCACGACGGCCGGATCGGCACATGTCCTGATGGTGGGTGCGCGCGGGCCGCTCGGCGCCGCGGTGCTCGAGCACCTGCTCGGGGCCAGCGGCTTCGGGCGGGTCGAGGTCGCGGTGGTGCGGCCGCTCACCGCGTTGCCGCGGGGCCTGCACCCGGTGGCGGCACGCCAGGTGGCCGGACGGCTGCACCTGGAGCGGGTCCGGGCGCACGACGCGGTGCTCGTGTTCGACCGCGAACGGCGTGTCAACGGCCGCGACGACGCGTTCCTGCCCGCGCGCCCGGGCGAACTCGAGCCGATCGCCGCGGCGCTGCATGCTGCCGGTGTTCGCCGCCTGACGCTGGTGACGCCGCAGGACAACGTGACCACCCCGGCGGCCCTTCGCGCGGGCCTGGCCACGATCGACGAGCAGCGGGTGGCGGCACTGGGTTTTGACGCGCTCGTGTTCGTGCGTGCGAGCGACGAGGCGGCGAGCCGCACGGCCGCCTCGTGGCCGCAACGCGTGGCCGACGGCGTGCTGCGCCAACTTCGGTTCATGGTGCCGCAACCGCTGCAGCCGCTGCGCACCCCGCGGCTGGCCGCCATCGCCACCGCGGTGGCCGGATCGCTGGCGCGCACCCATCGACGCGGCACGCGGGTGATGCCGACCGAACTGGTGTGGCAGGCGGCACAGTTGCGTCATCCAGGCCCGCTGGTCGACGCCTGGCTCGCCGGCGAGACACTGCCCGAAGCGACCGTGCGCGTCGGGCGCCTGTAGGCCCGGCGCCCAGGCAACCGCCGCGGCGGTGGACCCGAACGGTCAGGCCCCCCAAGGCCGGGGCCCGGTCCATCGGCGCAGCCGTTGCGGCGCGTCAGGGACTCGACCGGGCCGACGACCATAATCCGCGCATGTTCGCTCCGCTTGCCAACGACACCTTCCTGCGCGCCTGCCTGCGCCAGCCCGTGGACCACACCCCGGTGTGGCTGATGCGCCAGGCCGGTCGCTACCTGGCCGAG
>JALOSQ010000275.1 GCA_025458335.1 Ideonella sp. | reverse complement strand
CGACCTTGCGAGGCGTGCTTGCGGTGGCTGGGGTGGTGGTGCTGGCGTCGTGTGGAGGCGGAGGGGACGATCCGGCCGGTGTGGTGGCGGCGTCCTCGGGCGCCGAGCGGGTGCAGCCGCTGGCGCTGCCCTCGCAGTCCCGCTGGGGCACCCCGTTCGACCTGGGCTTCGTGCCGGCGGCGGCGGCCAACGTGCCCGGCGGCAGCGGCGAGGGCGCCGGCCGCGTGATCCTGTGGTCCGCCGAGAACCGCTTCACCTTCTCGGCCGGCGGCAACGTCACCTGGACGGCGATGTTCGATCCGCTGACGAACACCGCCACCGCCCCGCGCTCGAACGCGACCAACCACAACATGTTCTGCCCGGGCACCACCAACCTGCCCGACGGACGCCTGATGGTCAGCGGCGGCTCCACCGAGTTCGCCACCAGCCTGTACAACGCCACCACCGACAGCTGGTCGCCCGCCCCGGGCGCAGCCATGGTGCGCCCGCGCGCCTACCAGGCCAACACGCTGCTGCGCGACGGCTCGGTCTTCACCCTCGGCGGCTCCTGGGACGGCGGCATCGGCAACAAGGGCGGCGAGGTCTGGACCGCCGCCTCGGGCTGGCGCGCCCTGTCGGGCGTGCCGGTCACCCCGTTCCTGACCGCCGACAGCGGCGGCCAGTACCGCAGCGACAACCACATGTGGCTGATCCCCACGGCCAACGGCCGCGTGCTGCACGCCGGGCCCAGCCGCAACATGCACTGGATCGACCCGCGCGGCAACGGCTCGTACGCCCCGGCCGGCCGCCGCGCCGACGACGCCGACGCCATGCAGGGCTCGGCCGTCATGTTCGAGCCCGGCCGCATCCTGGTCACCGGCGGTGCCCCCGAGTACGTCTCCAGCCCCGCCACCAGCAGCGCCTTCGTCATCGACACCACCGGCGAGCTCAGCGTCACGCGCGTGGCCGGCATGGCCTACACGCGCGTGTTCCACAACAGCGTCGTGCTGCCCAACGGCCAGGTCATGGTCATCGGCGGCAAGGACCGCTCGGACGCCTTCAACGACGCCGGCGCGCGCCTGACAGGTCGAGTACGGCGCCGCCCTGTCGGTGACCACCGACTCGCCGGTCAGCTCCTTCGTGCTCGTCCGCCTGTCCTCGACCACCCACACCATCAACAACGACCAGCGCCGCATCCCGCTGGCCATCCGCTCGACCTCGGGCTCCACCTACAACCTGGACGCCCCCACCAACCCAGGCATCGCCCTGCCAGGCCACTACATGCTGTTCGCCCTGAACGCCCAGGGCGTGCCCTCGCTGGCGCGCACCGTGCGCATCGGCAGCGGCACCGGCATCGGCACCGCCCCCCTCATCGCCCCCGTCGATGACCAGTCCACCAACGCCGGCACCCCCGTCTCCCTCACCCTCAGCGCCATCGCCGGCTCCGGCGGCTCCACCTCGTTCTCCGCCACCGGCCTGCCCCCAGGCCTCACCCTCAACCCCTCCTCAGGCTCCATCTCCGGCTCCCCCACCACCGGCGGCACCTACCTCGTCTCCGCCTTCGCCTCCAACCCCTCCGCTCGTACCTCCACCAACTTCGTCTGGAAAGTCAGTGGTGGCACGACGACGCCGGGCACCAACACAGCGCGCTTCGTGCGGCTGGAGTCCGTCAGCGAGGTCAACGGCAACATCTGGGCGTCGATGGCCGAGTTCTACCTGCTGGGGTCGACTTACGCGGTGCTGCCGCGCACCGGGTGGACCGTGGCCGCGAGCAGCGCGGAGACCGCCTCGCAGGACGGGCGCGCCATCAACGCCCTGGATGGCAACGCCGCGACCATCTGGCACACCCGCTGGTCGTCGTCCGCTCCGGCCCACCCCCACACCTTCACGGTCGACCTGGGCAGCAGCCAGAGCATCGGCGGCTTCCAGGTCCTGCCCCGCCAGGACGGTTCGCTGAACGGCACCATTGCCCAGTACCGCTTCTACCTGAGCGCCGACGGCATCAACTGGGGGACTCCAGTCGCGACGGGGGACTTGCGGACCCTCGGCGCGACGACGGCCCTGAAGGAAGTTCGGCTCGCGGTCGGAACCCCGACCAACCGCCCACCCACGATCACCACGCCGGCCGCCCAGACGGCAGTCGTCGGAAGCCCCGTCAGCCTTGCCGTCGCCGCAGCAGACCCCGATGGCGACAGCCTCTCGTACACCGCCGGCGGCCTGCCGCCAGGGCTGGCCATCGGCACGACGACCGGGGTCATCACCGGCACCCCGACGGCCTCGGGCACCTACAGCGCCACCGTGAGCGCCTCCGACGGTCGCGGCGGATCCGTCACGACTGCAGCCTTCGCCTGGACCATCGCCGCCGCCGCCGCACCGGTCGTCCAGCCGGTCTCCGCACCGATCGCCAGCGTGGGCAGCACCGTCAGCTACTCCGCGAATGCCACCGGCACGGGACTGACGTACTCCTGGGACTTCGGCGACGGGACGGGTCCGACACCGTTCGGCACGTCGGCGTCCATCACCCGGACCTTCACGTCGGCGGGGATCTACACGGTCACCCTGAGCGTGCGGGCGACCGGCGGCGCCACCACCACCCAGCGATTCCTGCAGGCCATCGCGCCGCCTTCGGCTCCGGGACGACCGAGCATGTCCTCGACGATCGCCTTCGAGGCGAGGACGTCGGCAGCCTCGCGCCTGTGGGCCGTCAATCCCGACAACAACAGCGTCAGCGTCTTCGACGCGTCGACGAACGCGCGGATTGCCGAGACCGCCGTCGGCACGAACCCTCAGACCCTCGCCGTCGCACCGAACGGCTGGGTCTGGGTCGTCAACCGGGACAGCGCCTCGATCAGCATCTTCCAGGGCACGACGGGCACGCCCTCGACCCTGGCCCTGCCACCGGCGTCGCGCCCCTTCGGCATCGCCTTCGCGCCGGACGGACGTGCCTACGTGACCCTCGAAGGCACGGGCGAGTTGCTCCGCATCAACGCGGACTTGACCCTGGGTTCACGGATCGGTGTCGGACCCAACCCGGGCCACCTGTCCGTGAGTGCGGATGGGGCGCGCGTTCTCGTGTCACGGTTCATCACGCCCGCGATGCCAGGGGAGGGCACCGCCATCGTCGACGTGTCGCCCACGCGTGGTGCCGAAGTCGTCGCCGTGCTCACCGCCAACTCGATGTCGATCCAGGGCACGACGATCCTGCGGCATAGCGACCTCGCGGACTCGACGACGCAAGGCCGCGGCATTCCGAACTACCTCGGCGCGGCCGCGATCGCACCGGATGGCGGTTCTGCCTGGATCCCGTCCAAGCAGGACAACATCCGGCGCGGCGCGCTGCGCGACGGACTGCCGCTGGATTTCCAGAACACCGTGCGCGCCGTCGCATCGCGCCTGTCGCTCGGGTCCTCGTCGACGCTTCCGGTCGAGGACTACCCGGCGCGCGTCGACCTCGACAACTCCAGCATTTCCAGCGCCGCGGTGTTCCATCCATCGGGCGCCTACCTGTTCGTGGCGCTCGAGACGAGCCGCCAGGTCGCCGTCGTCGATCCCTTCGGTCGCCGGGAGCTGTTCCGCGTCCTCGTCGGCCGTGCACCCCAGGGTCTTGCGATCTCCCCGGACGGCTCGCGCCTGTATGTCAGCAATTTCATGGACCGCAGCGTGTCCGTGCTCGATCTTGGCCGTCTCAACGGCTTCGGAGAGTCGGTGCTGCCCGTTGTCGGCACCGTGGCCGCCGTCGCCACCGAACGCCTGCCGGCCCAGGTGCTGCAGGGCAAGCGCCTGTTCTACGACGCCCTCGATCCCCGGCTGTCCCGCGACAGCTACATGAGTTGCGCAAGTTGCCATCGCGACGGCGGTCACGACGGCCGGACCTGGGACCTCACCGGCTTCGGCGAAGGCCTGCGAAACACGATCGCGCTGCGTGGCCGCGGCGGCATGGCCCACGGCCCGCTCCACTGGACCGCCAATTTCAACGAGGTCCAGGACTTCGAGGCGCAGATCCGGTCGCTGGCCGGCGGCACCGGGCTGATCGCCTCCGGAACGCCGAACCCTCCGCTGGGGGCATCGAACGCTGGTCGCAGCGTCGACCTCGATGCGCTGGCGACCTACGTCGCGTCGCTGTCGACATTCGCCCCGAGCCCGCTGCGCAATGCGGACCGCAGCCTGACCGCCTCGGCCCTCGAGGGCCGAACGCTGTTCCAGAACCTGAACTGCGCCTCGTGCCACGGCGGGACGACGTTCGGCAACGCGAGTGCGGCCCCCACGCTGGTCAACATCGGCACGCTGCGCTCCTCGAGCGGGCAGCGGCTGGGTGCGACATTGACCGGCCTGGAGCCGCCGACCCTGCGCGACGTCGCGTCGACAGCCCCGTATCTGCACGATGGCTCGGCCGCTACGGTGGAGGCGGCCATCCGCGCCCACACCGCAACGACCTGGGGCTCGATGGCCGAGTTCAACCTGCTCAGCCCCACCGGCACCGTGCTGCCGCGCACCGGCTGGGTCGTCAGCGCCAACAGCCAGGAGACCGCCTTAGAGAACGGCCGGGCCACCAACGCCATCGATGGCGCAGGCACCAGCATCTGGCACACCCAGTGGTCCAGCGCCGCACCAAGCCCGCCCCACACGTTCACCGTCGACCTCGGGACGGCCCAGGCGCTCGGCGGCTTCCGCTACCTGCCGCGGCAGGATGGAAACGTGAACGGCACCATCGCCCTGTACCGCTTCTACGTGAGCTCCGATGGCGTCAACTGGGGAACGCCGGTGGCCTCGGGTGACTTCCGCACCATGGGTGCGACCACCGCGCTCAAGGAGGTGCGCTTCACCACGCCTTGAACTCCCGGCCGCCTCCGCGAGGACGCGGCCGAGCGCTCACCGCGCCGTTGGTTCGGCCATGCGCTGGCCCCTTTGTTCAGGGGATCGGCATGTCCGATGAGGCGCAAAGCACGGGTGCCAGCACCCTTGGTTGCCTACAGTGGAGGGATGCCCCTGCTGCCTCACGCAGACCTTCCCTCGACATGGCCTGCGATCGCTGGCCGGCAGCTCAGCGGCCCGCCAGCGAGACCGACCTTGCGAGGCGTGCTTGCGGTGGCTGGGGTGGTGGTGCTGGCGTCGTGTGGAGGCGGAGGGGACGATCCGGCCGGTGTGGTGGCGGCGTCCTCGG
>JALOSQ010000274.1 GCA_025458335.1 Ideonella sp. | reverse complement strand
CGGCAGGCGGGGCGCCCGTGAACATCATCATCCTCGACGACTACCAGGACGCGGTGCGCAAGCTCGCCTGCGCCCGCAAGCTCGATCCCTACCAGGCGAAGGTGTTCACCAACACGGTCAAGGGGGTCGGCGCCCTGGCCGTTCGCCTGCGCGACGCCGACATCGTGGTCGCCATCCGCGAGCGCACGCACTTCCCGCGCGCGCTGCTCGAAAAGCTGCCACGGCTGAAGCTGATCGCACAGACCGGCAAGGTCGGTCCCCACATCGACCTCGAGGCGTGCACGCGGCTGGGCATCGCGGTGGCCGAGGGGGTGGGCTCGCCGGTGGCGCCCGCCGAGCTCACGTGGGCCCTGATCATGGCCGCAACGCGGCGCCTGCCGCAGTACATCGGCAACCTCAAGCATGGGGCATGGCAGCAGGCGGGCCTCAAGGCGGCGTCGATGCCAGCCAATTTCGGGATCGGCACGGTGCTCGAGGGACGCACCCTCGGCATCTGGGGCTACGGCCGCATCGGCCGGCGCGTGGCGCGCTACGGGCGCGCATTCGGCATGCACGTGACCGTCTGGGGCAGCGAGGCGTCGCGGCGCGCGGCGGAAGACGACGGGTACATCGCCGCGCCTTCACGCGAGGCCTTCTTCCAGGCCTGCGACGTGCTGAGCCTGCATCTGCGGCTCGACGACGCGACGCGGGGTGGGATTCGCCACGAGGACCTGGTGCGGATGAAGCCGACGTCGCTGCTCGTCAACACCTCGCGGGCCGAGCTGATCGAGGAGGGCGCCCTGGTCTCGGCGCTGAACCGAGGTCGGCCGGGCATGGCGGCGGTCGACGTGTTCGAGAGCGAGCCGATCCTGCAGGGCCATCCGCTGCTGCGCCTGGAGAACGCGGTGTGCACGCCGCACATCGGCTACGTCGAGCAGGACAGCTACGAGCTGTACTTCGGCGCCGCGTTCGACAACGTCGTGGCCTTCATCCAGGGCGAGCCGACGCATGTGGTCAACCCCGAGGCGCTGAAGGTGCTGCGGCCATGACGGCCGGCGCGGCGGCGACGCAGGGCGCCGCCACGCTCGCGTCCACGCGCTGGGCGCTGATGTTCGGCAACTTCGTGATCGGCTGCGGCGTCATGGTCGTGGGCGGCTCGCTCAACGACCTGGTGCGCTCGCTGCAGGTCAGCGTGGCGCTCGGCGGGCAGCTGATCGCGATTGCCGCGGCCGTGATGGCCTTCGGCGCGCCGGTGCTGGCGGCCTGGATGGGCGGGTTCGACCGCCGCCGGCTGCTCGCCTTCGCGCTCGCCTGGTACGCGGTCGGCCACGCGCTGTCGGCTGTCGCGCCGAACTATGCGGTGCTCACGCCCATCCGGGCGGCTTCGGTGCTCGCGGCCGCGGTCTTCACCCCGCAGGCCGCTGCGGCGATCGGGTGGCTCGCCCCGCCCGACCAGCGCGGTCGCGCCATCACCTTCGTGTTCCTGGGCTGGTCGGTGTCGTCGGTGCTCGGCATGCCGCTGCATGCGTACATCGGGGAGACCTTCGGCTGGCGCTGGGCGTTCGCGCTGGTGGCGGTCCTGTCGGTCGTCGGTGCCGCCTGGGTCTGGCGGGTCGTGCCCGACGGCGTGAAGCCGCCGCCGCTCGACCTGGGGGCCTGGCGCGAGGTGCTGACCCATCCGGTGCTCATGGCCGTCGTCGCGGTCACGGCGCTGTCGGCGGCGGGCCAGTTCACCGTCTTCTCGTACTTTGCCCCGTACTACCGCCAGGTGCTCGGCGCGAGCGCGGCCGAGATCAGCCTGCTGTTCGGCTGGTTCGGCCTGTTCGGCCTCGTGGGCAACGTCGTCATGTCGCGCTACATCGACCGTGTCGGCGCCTCGCGGGCGGTTTCGTGGGCGCTGGTCGCCATGACGTTGTCGCTGCTCGCCTGGCCCCTGGCCGCAGGGGTCTGGAGCATGGCGCTGGTCATCGTGCCGTGGGCGCTGGGTTGCTTCTCGTCGAACTCGGGCCAGCAGGCACGGCTGGCGATCGCGGCGCCCGCGCTGGCGCCGGCGCTGATGGCCCTCAACACCTCGGCCATCTACCTGGGTCAGGCAGTCGGGGCGGCGACCGGCGGGGCCCTCGTCGCGTCGGCCGGGCCACAGACGACCCCGTCCGAGGCCTATGCCGCGCTGTCCTGGGTGGGGCTGGCCGGCATGCTGGCGGCGCTCGCGCTGAGCGGCTGGGCCGCCCGGCGGCTGGGTCACGGCCACGGCGAGGGCGTTCGTTGACCGGCTCGGGCGGGCCGGGGCCCGAACCCGTTCGTCCGCCGGGCCCCGAGGGGGGAATCCGGCCGGATCACCTGCCGCCCACGGCGGGCGGTGGCGGGGAAGGGCCCATCGAGGCCGCCTGTCGGCCGGCATCGCCGGCGGCGCTGTTTCGGGTCTTTTCCGCCATGGCCCTGCAGGGGTTCGGCGGCGTCCTGCCGGTGGCCCAGCGGGTGCTGGTGGACCAGCAGCGCTGGATGACGCCGGCGCAGTTCCTCGAGACGCTTTCCGTCAGTCAGGTGCCCTCGCCGGGATGCTCGCCGCGCCGCTGCTGATCGTGCTGACGCTCGCAGCGCTGCATGCCCGCTTTGCCGACTGGCCGGCCGTCGCCGGGGCCCTGCGCGGCATGGGCGCCGTGTCGGCAGGCCTGGTGCTGGCGTCGGGCCTGAAGCTGATGCCGGCGTTGCGCCGCAGTCCGATGGGGCTCTGGGTGGCCCTGCTGGGCGTCGGCGCGACGGTGCTGGTTGTCGGCGCCTGGCGGGTCCCGCTGGTCTGGGCCGTGCTGGGCATCGGCGGCCTCGGGGTGGTCTGGGCCTGGTGGAGGCTCGCGCGCGGTGCCGCGCCGAAAGGTGGCAGGCCGTGAGTGCAGTGGTGGCCGCAGGCTTCGGCGGCGCGGACTGGCTGGCCCTGTTCGGCCACTTTCTGCTGATGTCGTTGCTGGCCGTGGGCGGGGCCCTGGCCACCGCGCCCGACATGCATCGTTACATCGTGAACGAGCGGGGCTGGATCGGGGATGCCGAGTTCACCGCCTCGGTTGCGCTGGCGCAGGCGGCGCCCGGGCCCAACCTGATCTTCGTGCCGGTGCTGGGCTTCGCGGTCGCTGGCCTGCCCGGCGCCGCGGTCGCCCTGGCCGGCATGCTGATCCCGAGCACCACGCTGGCGATCGTGGCCAGTCGGTGGGGGGCGGCACGTCGGGAACGGCTCGCGGTCCGCGCCTTCGTCGCGGGGCTGGCGCCGGTCACCATCGGTCTGCTGGTGGCCACCAGCGCGATCCTTCTCGAGCCGGTCATCGACCGTCCGGCGGCATGGGCGCTGGTGGCCGGGACCGTGTGGCTGATGTGGCGCACCCGCCTGAGCCCGATCTGGATGATCCTGGCCGGGGCCGTGGTCGGCGCCCTGGGTGGCGTGTGAGGGCTGGGGGCGCGAACGCGCAGCGAACCGCCGCGCCTGGCGTCAGCGCAGCGCCTGGTCGACGAGGCGCGGCAGGTCGGCCAGTTCGTCCGCCACCGTGCTGGGCCAATCGGAGTCGTCGGTAAAGCCAGGGTCCACCTCGCTCAGGCGCACCACGGCGCTGCCGTCCGCCGCAGCCTCGACGCGCAGCGCCATCGGCATGTCGGGCAGGGCATCCGGACTCTCGAGCTGGACCGGGGTGCCGCCTTCGGAGGACGCGAGCACCACCACGCGCTGCCGCCAGGGTGCCGGGGCGGGCGGCTCGACGCTGGCGAGCACCTGGAAGCCCGTGGCCTGTGCGGCCGCCTCGATCCGGCGAACGGTCTCGGCGACGTCGTAGGGGCTCTGACGCACCTGCGTGCGCCGCTCGGTCGGCGCCGCGGCGGCGAGGTTGCTGCACACCGAGGCCATGACCACGGCGAGGCTGCTCGACATCCAGCGGCGCGGCGCGCGACGCTCGCCTCCAGGGTGGGGGCGGCGGCCGCGCATGAAGCTCGGTTCGGCCTGCGTCTCCATCCCCTCAGATTAGGGGGTCGCGGTGACAGGTCCAAGTCAGCGACTGTGACCGTCTGTAATGGTGCGCCGCGAGATCGTGACCGGTTGCGCACCGCTCGGGGTGCGACGCGCCACCACCCGTGAATCCCCTGATCCGCCTGCGACGGACCGGGCGGCCTCACTTGGTGCCGAAGATCTTGTCGCCCGCGTCGCCCAAGCCCGGGATGATGTAGCCGACCTCGTTGAGGTGCGAGTCGATCGCGGCGGTCCAGCAGCGCACGTCCGGGTGCGCGGCCTCGAGCGCGCGGATGCCCTCGGGCGCGGCGACCAGCACCAGGGCCCGCACGTCGCGGCAGCCGCGCGACTTGAGCAGGTCGACCGTGGCGATCATGGATCCCGCGGTCGCGAGCATCGGATCGATCACGATCGCGGTGCGCTCGTCGAGGTGCCCGACGAATCGCTCGAAGTACTGCTCGGGCTGGAGCGTGTCGTGGTTGCGGCTCACGCCGACGACGCTGACCTTGGCGTTGGGCACGATGTCGAGCACGCCGTCGAGCATGCCCAGCCCGGCGCGCAGGATCGGCACCACGGTGACCTTGCGGCCGTGGATCTGCTCGATCTGCACCGGCCCGGCCCAGCACTCGATCGTCGTCGGCTCGAGCGGGAAGTCGGCGGTGGCCTCGTAGGCGAGCAGCCGCCCGAGCTCGTTGGTCAGTTCGCGGAACTGCTTGGTGGTGATGTCCTTGTCGCGCAGCAGCCCGACCTTGTGGCGGACGAGAGGGTGCCGGACTTCGATGACAGGCATGGCGGTTTCCTGGGGCAGGTGTCGGAGCGCAGTCGAGCGGCGGACGTGCGCTGGCAAGGGTCAGGCGGCCGCAGCCGGGGATGGCGGTGTCGGGTGCTCACGCTGCCGCAGGGCCTCGTACAGGCCGATCCCGGTGGCCACCGAGACGTTCAGGCTCTCGACCGCGCCCTTCATCGGCAGGTGCACGAGGTCGTCGCAGGTCCGCTCGGTGAGCTGGCGCAGGCCGCGGCCCTCGGCGCCGAGCACCAGCACCAGCGGCCCGCGCAAGGAGGTGTCGTAAAGCGATCGCGCGGCGCGGTCGGAGGTGCCGACGACGCGCAGGCCGCGATCCTTCAGTTCGTTGAGCGTGCGTGCGAGGTTGGTCACCATGAAGTACGGCACCGTCTCGGCCGCACCGCTGGCGACCTTGGCCACCGTCGCGTTCAGGCCCACTGCGTGGTCGCGCGGAGCGATCACGGCGGTCACGCCGGCGCCGTCGGCCACACGCAGGCAGGCGCCCAGGTTGTGCGGGTCGGTGATCCCGTCGAGCGCCAGCACCAGCGGCTCGCGGATCCCGGCGGCCTCGGCCGCGTCGAGCGTGTCGTCGAGCGACTTCTGCGTCGGCAGCGGCGCGACTTTGGCCACCACGCCCTGGTGCCGGTGGGTACCGACCAGGGCGTGCAGGCGGGTGTCGTCGCTCTCGACGACCTTGGCGCCCGCGGCCGCCGCCTTGTCGAGGAAGCCCCGCATCCGCGCGTCGCGCCGGGCGCTGTCCACATGAAGTTCGAGCACGGTGGCGGGGTGGGTCTTCAGGCGCACGCCGACCGCGTGGAAGCCGTAGAGATGACGCGGTGCGGGCATGGGACCGATGGTAGTTCGCGCCGCCCTCAGCCCGCGGCGCCGCGCCACCACACCACGACCAGCAGCAGGCCGATGAACACGGGCTGGTGGACCATGTAGAAGCTCAGCGACCAGCGGCCGAGCACCGCCAGCGGCCTCACGAACCGAGGCACCGCGCCGGCCAGCCAGGCCCGCCGCCAGCGCATGGCCGCGTGGCCGGCGAGAACGCCCGCCAGCATCACGCCGATCCAAGGCAGAACGGGCACGAAGTCCTCGGTGACGGGCTTGCGCGTCACCAGGCCAATCCAGTTCGTCCAGCGGGTGTCGAAGAACGGGTGCGTGACGAGGTGCGGCAGCACGAGCGCCAACACGGCCGCTGTCGCGATCAGCGCGGCCACCCACCCGCGCCTGCCCGGTGGACGACCCGCCGACCCCGCCTGTGAATCGCCGACCTGCGCCTGTGAATCGCCGACCTGCACGGCGAGCGCGGCGAGCCGCACCCCGATGAGCATCACCGCGACCCCATGCAGCACGCCGAAGCTGATCCAGCTGCGCGGGAACATCAGCGCCGAGCCGATCGAGACCAACGCGGCACAGCCGGCCACCTGGGCCCAGCGGCGCCAGAAGCGCGGCCAGTCCTGGCCCTGGGCGACCGCCACCGCCTGCCCGACGCCGGCACAGAACAGGAACAGCGTGACGATCATCGTGCGCTGCGTGGTCCAGAACGGATCGGTGTAGAAGTTCTCCCGGATGAACCGGAAGTGGTTCAGGTCGAAAGCGAAATGGAACGCGGCCATCCACACGATGGCGATGCCCCGCAGCGCGTCGAGGCGGTCGAAGCGTTCGGCCGGTGCCGCGGGGCCGTCGGCGGTGGCGGACCGCGACCCGGTTGCGGCGGAGCCTTGCGTGGTCGCGAGCCCGGCCTCGGGAGACGCGTCTGGCGGTGCGGGCGTGACGTGGGGCACGACGGCACGATAGCCGACTCGCCGGCACCCCCTTGAGGGCGCGCCGACCGCGGCGGTGCGCAGACGGCGCACCATGTGGCCATGACGCGAACGCAGAACCAGCGACGACCTCCCGATCACGACGGACCCCGCGACCGTCACGCACCGCTTGGCGCCTTGCGGTGGCGCTGGGGGTGTCGGCGGTGGCCGGCTGCGGGCACGCCGGTCCGGCCCGTGGTCCCGAACCCTTGCGGCCGACCGCAGTCCGGATCGCCGCGTATGACTACGTGCTGTTGGGCGAGGTCCACGACAACGTCCAGCACCATGCCGACCGCGCGGAACTGCTGCGGGCCTTGCTCGCCGACGGGCGGCCGACGGTCGTGCTGTTCGAGATGATGGGGCGAACCCACGATGCGACCCTCGTGCCCGCCGTGGAGCGGGTCCGACGCACCGGATTCGCGACGCCGATGCTGCTGGCCGCCGCGGCCGACGAGGTCGCCGCTGCCGGCGGACTCGACCGACGCGGCTGGGGCTGGCCTCTGCATCGGCCGGTGGTCGAGGCTGCGCTCGCCGGCGGCGCGGCCGTGCGCGGCGCGAACCTCGAGGCGTCGGAGGCGCGCGC
>JALOSQ010000273.1 GCA_025458335.1 Ideonella sp. | reverse complement strand
CCGTAGCGCACGAACAGGCGCACCCGGCCCTGCGGGTCGAACACGTACGAGCCGGCGGTGTGGTCGATGCTGTAGCTGCCCGGGGACTTGCCCGGGACCTTCGCGTAGTACACCTTGAACTCCTTGGCGGTGGCCGCGGTCTGCGCGGCATCGCCGCGCAGACCGACGAAAGCCGGATCGAAGGTGGTGACGTAGGCCTTCAGCAACTCGGGCGTGTCCCGCTCCGGATCGACGGTCACGAAGACGCCCTGCAGCCGCTCGCCATCTGGCCCGAGCGACTGCTTGACCTGCGCCAGCTCGGCCAGCGTGCTCGGGCAGACGTCGGGGCACTGCGTGAAGCCGAAGAAGACGACCACCACCTTGCCCTTGAAGTCCGCCAGGGTGCGGACCCGCCCGTCGGGATCGGTCAGTTCGAGGTGGCGCGCGTACTCCGCGCCCGTGATGTCCACGTTGTGGAACGACACCTGGCTCTTGGCCGGCGCCGAGGCGCCTGCGCCGGAGCCGCGGTCACAGGCTGCCAGCCCCAGCGCCAGGGCAGCGGCCAGCGCCACCGCAGCCGGCCGGAGCCGGCCGGAACGAATCGAGAGCAACGGGCGAAGGTCGGACACGGAAGGCCTCGTGAAGATGCAAGGGATTCACCGGGGCACGGCTGCGGAGCGACGCGGCCGGCCGCCTACCTGCCAAGGGAGCCGAGGACCGGCATCAGGTAGTGGTCGGCCAGCAGGGCGGCGAACAGCAGCGCCAGGTGGACGATCGAGAAGCGGAAGGTGGTTCGAGCCTGCGTATCGGAGTAGTTCCGCCACAGGCGCCAGGCGTGCTGGGTGAAGCGTGTGCCGAGCGCGACCGCCCCGACCAGGTACACCCATCCGCTCATGCCGGCGACGAAGGGCAGCAAGGTCGCGGCGAACAGGACGACCGTGTACAGGAGCACCTGCAACTGGGTGAACTCGCGCCCGTGCGTCACGGGCAGCATCGGCAACCCGGCCTTGCGATAGTCCTCCACCCGATACAGCGCCAGCGCCCAGAAGTGCGGGGGCGTCCACAGGAAGATGATGAGGAACAGGATCAGCGGCTCGGCGCTGACCTCGCCGGTCATCGCCGCCCAACCGAGGACCGGCGGCATTGCCCCGGAGGCGCCCCCGATCACGATGTTCTGCGGGGTCAGGGGCTTGAGCACGACCGTGTAGATCACGGCGTAGCCGACGAAGGTCGCGAAGGTCAGCCACATCGTCAGCGGGTTGACCAGGACGTACAGGATCGCACTGCCCAGGCCGCCGAGCGCGATCGAGAACGTCAATGCCTGCCGTTGCGACAGCTCGCCCTTGGCCGTCGGGCGCCAGGCCGTGCGCTGCATGCGCGCGTCGATGTGCTGCTCGACCAGGCAGTTGAACGCCGCGGCCGCCGACGCGACCAGCCAGATCCCCACGGTCGCGGCCGCGGCCACCGGCCAGTCCGGCCAGCCCGGCACGGCCAGCAGCATGCCGATGACCGCGCAGAAGACGATCAGCTGCACCACCCGCGGCTTGGTGAGGACCGCGTACTGCTGCAGGCGCGATCCAGGTGCGCGCAGCGCGGCGGAGGTGGCGGTGTTCGACATCGGCGGGCGGATTCTAGGAACGGCCCGTCAGGCGGAGTGGCCCAGCGGGCGCCGGGCGCCGGACCGCGGGGCCCCCGCGGCCCCTGCGGCGACCGGGATCGCGCCCGTGGCCCGTCGGGCGTGGTGCGCTCGCGCCAGGAGCACCGACAGCCCGACGACCAGGGCTGCAGCACCCGCCGAGTGCCCGAGCGCCGCCAGCAGCGGCCATCCCAGCACCACGTTGCTCAAGCCAGTGGCGAACTGCCACGCGGCCACGCCCACCACCGCCATGGCCCAGCGGCGGCATGCCGCGCCGCCGTCGCGCCACAGCATGACCGCAAGCACGGCCATCGCGATGAACACGACCAGCGCGCCGAGACGATGCGCGACGTGGATCGCGGTCAGGGCCGCGAACGGCAGGTAGCCCTCGCCGCCCTTGGCGGCACCGAGCTCCCGGAAGATCGCGAAGCCCTGCACGAAGTCCATCTCGGGCCACCAGCGGCCGTGGCAGGTCGGGAAGTCGGTGCACGCCAGGACGGCGTAGTTGGTGCTCACCCAGCCGCCGAGCGCGATCTGTACGGTGCTCAGGACGGCCACGACGACCGCGGCCACGTGCGTCGCCCTCGGCAATCGCAGGGGGCGGCGCTCGTACGCCTCGGCCTGTGCCGCCAGGAGCACGAGCAGGAACAGCCCCCCGAGCAGGTGCAGGGTCACGATGGCCGGGTACAGCTTCATCGTCACCGTGAAGGCGCCGAAGGCCCCTTGCACGCACACCCAGACCCAGGTCACCGTGGCCCACCAGGGCGAGATCGCGGCCTGGCCACGGCGTGCCACCACCCAGCTCGCAATCGCCAGCACGCTGATCAGCACGCCGACCCCGGTGGCCAGGTAGCGGTGGATCATCTCGATCCACGCCTTGCCATGCGTCACCGGCCCGGTCGGCTGCGCCGTCTGCGCTGCGTGGATCTCCTCGCGGGCCCCGATCGGGCTCACGCTGCCGTAGCAGCCCGGCCAGTCGGGACAGCCGAGTCCGGAATCGCTCAGGCGCGTGAAGACACCGAACAGCACGAGGTCGAAGGTGAGGAACAAGGTGACCAGGGTGAGGGCGCGCAGGCGCGACACCGGGCCCGCGGCGCGGTAGCGCCACCACACCCAGACCAGCGGGCCCAGCGCGATGAGGATGCCCAGCATCGCGATGCGCGCGATGGGGGTCAGGTCGACGAGCGGCGTCGCATCCACCTTCGGCTCCTCTCACCGTCCCGGCTGGTCCCAGAACGCCGACGCGCGCAGCAGGCGTTCGAGGTCGCGCTTGAGGCGCCCGGGTTGCACGTCCACCGGCCAGCGCATCATCCAGTGGCCCATCGGGTCGACCAGGTACAGGTGATCCGCCAGCTGTTGCCCGGCAGCTGGCTGCAGCCAGGCCGCCAGCCCATCGGCCGGCACACGCAGCACGCGGACCGGCGGCGGGGACTCCAGGGCCTGGCGCAGGGGGGCACGCAGCGCCGCGTCGTCGGTCACCAGCCAGAGCTTGTCGACGCGGTCCTTCTCGCGCCCGAGCGCCTCGCGGATCTGTCGCTGCCACAGGAGGCGCTGCTCGCAAGCCGCGTCGCAAGCCGACGGCGCGACCACGACGAGGGTCCACTGGCCCTTGAGCGTGGCCAGCGGAGCCTCGCGCCCCTCGAGGTCGCGGGCCGCGAGCCCGGCGGGTGCCTCGCGCGATGGGGAGATGAGGTCGCCGTAATTGGTGCGCCCTTCGGGCCGGATGACGAAGTACGTGAAGTACGAGGCCACCACAGGCGCGGCGCAGACGGCCAGCACCGCGAGCATCTTCCAGCGCCCGGTCACCATGCGCCGGCGCGCTTCCGCGTCGGGCACCGGCATCGAGTGGACGGTCAGGCCGAGCGGCTCATCGGCGGCGGCGGGGGCGGAGGACTTGGAACCAGACATACAGACCCGTGATGAGCGCGCACAACGCGAACCACTGGACCGCGTAGCCGTAGTGCTTGTG
>JALOSQ010000035.1 GCA_025458335.1 Ideonella sp. | reverse complement strand
GCGGTGAAGAACGGCGCGGTGGCCTCGAAGCCATGGTCGCCCCGTCCGAGGACGGGCGCGAGGTCGAAGCGGAAGCCGTCGACTTCGAGCGCCTCGGCCCAGTGACGCAGGCTGTCCATCACCATCTGCAGGACCCTCGGACGGCGCAGGTCGACCGTGTTGCCGCAGCCCGTGTGGTTCTCGTACCGGTGCGGGGCCCCGTGGAGGAGTCGGTAGTAGGACGCGTTGTCGAGGCCGCGCCAGCTCAGCGTCGGGCCGTGTTCGTCACCCTCGGCGGTGTGGTTGAACACGACGTCGATCAGCACCTCGAGTCCGGCGGCGTGCAGCCGGCGCACCATCCACAGGAACTCCTCGCGCGGCCGCAGGCCGGCAATTCCACCGGCCAGGCTCGGTTCGACCGCGAAGTAGCCGACCGTGTTGTATCCCCAGTAGTTGCGCAACCCGGCGCGCGACAGGCGCTCTTCGTCGAGGTGGGCATGCACCGGCAGCAGGCTGAGCGTGGTGACGCCCAGGCGCCGGAAGTGGGCGATGGCAGCATCGCTGGCGAGTCCGGCATAGGTGCCGCGCTGATCCGCGGGAACGCCGGGGTGCTGGCGCGTGAAGCCCTTGACGTGGACCTCGTAGAGCACCGTCTCCTCGCCCGCCACGCGCGGGCGCGGGACCTTCTCGCCCCGGGCCGCGCCCCAGGGCGGGCCGCCCGCGTCGATCACGCGGGCCTTGAGCGCGAGCGAGGCGTTGTCGCGGGGATCGGGCCGGTCGGGGTGGGCCCGGTCGTGCCCGAATTGCTCGTCCCGCCATTCGAAGTGCCCGACGATCTCGCGCGCGTAGGGGTCGAGCAGCAGTTTCGCTGGGTTGAAGCGATGCCCCCGCTCCGGGTGCCAGGGCCCGTGCGCCCTCAGCCCGTAGATCAGGCCGGGCCGCGCGCCGGGCAGGTATCCGTGGAAGACGTCGTGGGTCCGTGCGGGCAGCCGATGGCGGGCGATCTCGACCGCCCCCGTCTCGTCGAACAGGCACAGGTCGATGGCCGTGGCGTGCTCGGAGAACACGGCGACGTTGACACCCTGCTCGTCGGCATGCGCCCCGAGCGGCCAGGGTCGCCCCGCCGTGAGGGTCATGCCCGCGCCTGGATCGCCGTCCGCGCCCCCCGGCTGGCGAGGTGCCGCGGGCGTCAGACGGTCCATGGGCCCGCGCGCCTCAAGGCGTCCACTGCAGCATGACCGTGGCCAGCGGCGGCACCGTGAGCACGACCGAATCCTCGCGGCCGTGGCAGGGGACCGGCACGCTGTGGGCCGTGCTGGTGGGCGTGCCGACATTGCTGCCGCCGTAGTGGTGCGAGTCGGTGTTCAGCCGCTCGACCCAACGGCCGGCGCGCGGCACGCCCAGCCGCATCGCGACGTGGACGGTCGGCGTGAAGTTGCACACCACGAGCATCAGTTCATCGCCATCGGCGCTGCGCCGCACGAAGCTGAGCAGCGACTGGGCCGCATTGCGATGGTCGATCCACTCGAAACCGTCCGGCGCAAAGTCGCGCTCGTGCAGGGCGGGGTTCGCGCGCAGCAGGCCGTTGAGGTCGCGCACGAGCCGTTGCACCCCGGTGTGCAACGGGTCGCCCAGCAGGTGCCAGTCCAGGCTCGTGTCGTGGTTCCACTCGCGCTCCTGCGCAAACTCGCCGCCCATGAACAGCAGCTTCTTGCCCGGGTGGCCCCACATGAAGCCGAGGTAGGCGCGCAGGTTCGCGAACTTCTGCCAGCGGTCCCCCGGCATCCGCCCGATCAGCGACCCCTTGCCGTGCACCACCTCGTCGTGCGAGAGCGGCAGCACGAAGTTCTCGTGGAACGCGTAGACCAGGCCGAAGGTCAGTTCGTCGTGGTGGTACTGGCGATGGATCGGGTCGCGCGCCATGTAGGCGAGCGTGTCGTGCATCCAGCCCATGTTCCACTTGTAGTGGAAGCCGAGCCCGCCGGCATAGGGTGGGCGCGAGACGCCGGGGAAAGCCGTGCTCTCCTCGGCGACGGTGATCGCGCCCGGGCGCTCGGTGCCGACCACCTCGTTCATGCGGCGCAGGAAGGCGATCGCCTCGAGGTTCTCGCGGCCGCCGTGACGGTTGGGCACCCATTCGCCGGGCGGGCGGCTGTAGTCGCGGTAGAGCATCGATGCGACCGCGTCCACGCGCAGGCCGTCGACCCCGTAGCGCTCGAGCCAGAACAGCGCATTGCCGACCAGGAAGTTCTGCACCTCCTGGCGGCCGAAGTTGTAGATGAGCGTGTTCCAGTCGCGGTGGAACCCTTCGCGGGGATCGGCGTGCTCGTACAGGCAGGTGCCGTCGAAGCGTCCCAGCCCGTGAGCATCGCTCGGGAAATGCGCGGGCACCCAGTCGACGAGGACCCCCAGGTCCTCGTCGTGGCACCGCTGCACGAAGCGCCGGAAGCCCGCCGCCTCGCCGAACCGCGACGTCGGGGCGTACAGGCCGGTCGGCTGGTAGCCCCAGGAGCCGTCGAAGGGGTGCTCGTGGACCGGCAGGAGCTCCAGGTGCGTGAAGCCCATGTCCCGGGCGTAGGGCACGAGCTCGTCGGCCAGTTCGTCCCAGTTCAGCCAGCGCTGGCCGTCCTCGGGCTTGCGACGCCAGGACCCCAGATGCACCTCGTAGATGCTGATCGGGGCGTCCAGCGCATTGGCCCGCTCGCGGCCCGTCGGCAGCGGCAGGCGGGGCGGCATGCGGGACACGATGCTCGCCGTGCCGGGCCTCAGTTCGGCCTGCAGGGCGAGCGGGTCTGCGCGCAACGGCAGCAGGCCTCCGTTTGCGTCGAGGATCTCGTACTTGTACAGCGCTCCAGCCCCGACGCCGGGCAGGAAGAGCTCCCACACGCCGCACTCGCGGCGCAGTCGCATCGGGTGGCGCCGGCCATCCCAGTGGTTGAAGCTGCCGACGACGCTGACCCGCGTCGCCGTGGGCGCCCACACGGCGAAGCGCGTTCCGGCCACCCCGAGGAGCACCGTTTCGCAGGCGCCGAGTGCCTCGAAGGGCCGCAGGTGTCGACCCTCGGCGAGCAGCCAGGCGTCCATCTCGCCCAGGATCGGCGGGTAACGGTACGGGTCGTCGATCAGGTCGATCGCGCCGGTCGCCCACGTGACCCGCAGCCGGTATTCGCAGGTCGACTCGCCGGGAAGGCCTCCCTCGAAGACGTCGCTGTCCGGCCGCCGCTCGAGGGGGCCGAGCGTGGCACCGGTGCGCGCGTCGATCACCGCGGCGGCCTGGGCCGTGGGCAATACCACCCGCACCCACCAGCCCCCGCCGAGCCTCGGGTGCGGGCCCAGCACGGAAAACGGGTCGCCGTGCCGAGCCGCCTGCAGCGCGGCGACGGTGGCGTCATCCAGCGCGCCTTGGACGGCCGGATCCGGAAGGAAATCGATTCCGTTCATCGAGGAAGGCAGCGCGGGCCGTCGGGGCCGGTCTCGCGTTCAGGGGCGCGGCGCGACGCCCCAGACCAGGCTGGCGTACTCCCGGATCGTCCGGTCCGACGAGAACATGCCCATTCCCGCGACGTTCAGGATCGCCCGTGTGGTCCAGGCCACCGGGTCACGGTAGAGCGAATCGACGCGCGCCTGGGTCTCCACGTAGCTCGCGTAATCAGCGAGGAGCAGGTAGTGGTCGCCGCCCCACAGCAGTGAGTCGACCAGGCCGCGGTAGCGTCCGGGCTCGTCCGGCGAGAACTGCCCGCCGCCGATCGCATCGAGCACGGCCTTCAGGCGGGCGTCCTTCTCGTAGATGGCCAGCGGGTGGTACCCGGCCTCGCGGGTGGCACGTACCTCGTGCGCCTTCAGGCCGAAGATGAAGATGTTGTCGTTGCCGACGTGCTCGCGGATCTCGATGTTCGCGCCGTCGTCGGTGCCGATCGTGAGGGCCCCGTTGAGCGCGAGCTTCATGTTGCCGGTGCCCGACGCCTCGGTGCCCGCCGTGGAGATCTGCTCCGACAGGTCAGCTGCCGGCATCACCAGTTCGGCGACCGACACGCCGTAGTTGGGCACGAACACGACCTTCAAGCGGTCGCCGACGCGCGGGTCGGCATTGACGACCCGCGCCACGTCGTGGATCAGCCGGATGATCGTCTTGGCCATGTGGTAGCTGGACGCCGCCTTGCCCGCGAAGACCACGGTGCGCGGCACCCAGGGCCGGCCGTCGATGCCGCCGGGATGCGCCAGGATCGCGTGGTAGCGCGAGACGACGTGCAGCACGTTGAGCAGCTGGCGCTTGTACTCGTGGATGCGCTTGACCTGCACGTCGAACAGGCTCGACGGCTGGACGCGCACGCCCAGGCTGCGTTCGAACATCGCGGCCAGCCGCTGCTTGTTGGAAAGCTTGATGGTCGCGAACTCCCGCTGGAACTCGCCTTGATCGGCCACTTCGCGAAGCCGGGCGAGCTCGTCGAGGTGCAGGCGCCAGCGCGGTCCGAGCGAGCGGTCCAGCAGCCCTGCCAGTCGCGGGTTGGCCTGGGCCAGCCAGCGGCGCGGCGTCACCCCGTTGGTGACGTTGATGAAGCGGTCGGGCCACAACGACGCGAAGTCGGCGAAGATCGTCTGCGTCAGCAGGGTCGAGTGCAGCGCCGACACGCCGTTGACCTTGTGGCTGCCGACCACCGACAGGTGCGCCATGCGGACCCGCCGCTCGCCCGACTCGTCGATCAGCGACAGGCGGCGGATGAACTCGGTGTCGCCTGGCTTGTGGGCCTGCGCCAGTGCGAGCAGGTCGGCATTGATGCGGAAGATGATCTCGAGGTGGCGCGGCAACACGTGCTGCATCAGCGCGACCGGCCAGGTCTCGAGCGCCTCGGGCATCAGGGTGTGGTTGGTGTAGCTGAACACCTTCTGGCACTGGGCCCAGGCGTCCGACCACGCCATCCCGTGGTCGTCGCACAGCACCCGCATGAGCTCGGCCACGCCGATGGCCGGGTGGGTGTCGTTCAGGTGGATGGCGACGTGCGCCGAGAGGTTGACCAGGGTCCCGTGCTCGGCGAGATGCCGGGTGACGATGTCGTGAATCGACGCCGCGGTGAAGAAGTACTCCTGGCGCAGCCGGAGCTCGCGCCCGGCCGGGGTGCTGTCGTTCGGGTACAGCACCCAGGAGATGTTCTCGTACTCGTTCTTGAGGCCGGCGGCCCGCTGGTAGTCGCCGGAGTTGAAGGCGTGCAGGTCGATGTGTTCCGGCGCCGCGGCCTTCCACAGGCGCAAGGTGCTGACGCGATCGGTGCCGTGACCCGGCACCACCATGTCGTAGGCCTTGGCCTGCACCTCGCCGGCGGGGCGCCAAACGGCGCGATCCCCGTGATGCTCGACCCATCCCCCGAACCGCACCGAGACGTGCACGCCGGGCCGCGGGAACTCCCACGGCGTGCCGTTCTCGAGCCACGGATCCGGGTACTCCACCTGCTGACCGCCCTGGACCTCCTGCTTGAACATGCCGTACTCGTACCGGATGCCGTAGCCGAAGGACGGGAGCTCCAGGGTGGCCATCGAGTCGAGGAAGCAGGCGGCCAGCCGGCCGAGGCCGCCGTTGCCGAGGCCGGCATCCGCCTCCTGCTCAGCGACGTCCTCGAGGCCGGCGGCATGGCGCGCGACGGCCTTCTGGGCGGCTTCGCCGAGCCCGAGGGCGCCCAGGGCGTTGCCCAGGGTGCGACCGATCAGGAATTCCATCGACAGGTAATAGACGCGCCGGGCCCGGCTCGCGGCGTCGGCGCGCTGGCACGCGACCCAACGTCGGGCGAGCTCTTGACGGGCCAGCTGGGCGACGGCCTGCATCAGGTCGTTGGTCGTGGCTTCGTCCGGGTCCACGCCCACGTCGCGCAGCAGTTGCTCGTCGAGCCGGTCGATCACGTCGGTTGACATCGTCATGGAGCAGGGGCAGAGCCTGAAGGGAAAGCGGTCAGTGTGTCGCAGCCGCGGAACGGGCGTCAAATGATGCAGCGTGACGCGTGACGTGTTGGCGCCCGCGCCGTGTGTAGTTACCTTCATGTTCCCCGGACTGGTGCGGGCGGGCACAATGACGGTGACTCAGTCCCGCCTCAGCGCGGCCAGGCCACGAGACCCGGGTCGGTCCCGGGTCCCCGGAGACCTTCATGCCCGCACCAGACCTCGCCGTCACCCTCGAACTGCCCAAGCGATCGATCGCCCTGGTGCTGGCCGGCGGCCGCGGCAGCCGCCTGAAGAACCTGACGGACAAGCGGGCCAAGCCGGCGGTCTACTTCGGGGGCAAGTTCCGCATCGTCGACTTCGCGCTGTCGAACTGCCTGAACTCGGGCATCCGGCGCATCGGCGTGATCACGCAGTACAAGAGCCACAGCCTGCTGCGTCACCTGCAGCGCGGCTGGGCCTTCCTCAAGCCCGAGATGAACGAGTTCGTCGACTTGCTGCCCGCGCAGCAACGCATCGACGAGGAGAGCTGGTACCGGGGGACCGCCGACGCGGTGTACCAGAACATGGACATCCTGCAGGGCTACCACGCGGAGTACGTCGTGGTGCTGGCCGGGGACCATGTGTACAAGATGAACTACGCGCTCATGCTGGCCGACCACGTCGCGCACGGCAAGCCGTGCACGGTGGCGTGCATCGAGGTGCCGCGCGCCGAGGCCACGGCCTTCGGCGTGATGGCGGTCGACGAGCAGCGGCATATCCAGGCGTTCGTCGAGAAGCCGGCCGATCCGCCGGGGATGCCGGGCCAGCCCGAGGTCGCGCTCGCCAGCATGGGCATCTACGTGTTCGACGCGGAGTACCTGTACCGGGAGCTCGAGCGCGACCTCGCCGACCCCGACTCCAGCCATGACTTCGGCAAGGACATCATCCCCAAGGCCGTCGAGCAGGGCAACGCGGTGGCCCACCCGTTCGGCATGAGCTGCGTCGGCACCAAGGAGGGCCAGCCCCCGTACTGGCGCGACGTGGGCACGATCGACGCCTATTGGGACGCGAACATCGACCTGACGGCCACCGATCCGCTGCTCAACCTGTATGACCGCCAGTGGCCGGTCTGGACGCACCAGTCACAACTGCCACCGGCCAAGTTCGTGCACAACATGGGCGACCGGCGTGGCACGGCGATCGAGTCGGTCGTCTCCGGGGGCTGCATCGTCTCGGGCTCGGTCTACCGCTCGGTGCTGTTCTCGATCGCCCGGGTCCACTCGTACTCGCAGGTGAACTGGTCGGTCCTCCTGCCGGAGGTCGAGGTGGGCCGCCACGCGCGCATCACCCGTGCGGTGGTCGACCGGGGCGTCTGCCTCCCGGACGGGCTGGTCGTCGGCGAGAACCCGGACGACGATGCCCGCCGCTTCTACCGGTCGGAGAACGGCATCGTGCTCATCACGCGCGAGATGATCGAGCGGCTCTGAGTCGCGCCTCGCCGCCGCCCCCCACGACACGATGCTGGTGCGCCGCGAACCGCCCGCCACTGCCGCGCGACCCGGACCGAGGGTGCTGCAGGTCGCCGCCGAGATCTTTCCTCTCGTCAAGACCGGCGGCCTCGCCGATGTCGTTGGCGCGTTGCCGCCGGCGCTCGCGGCCGAGGGACTCGACGTGCGCGTCGTGCTGCCCGGCTACGCGGCCATTGCCGACTCCGTGCTTCACCAGCGGCGCGTCGCCGAACTCGGGCCCATGTTCGGTGCTGCCCGGGTCACCCTGCGGCTCGGTCGCCTGCCGTACAGCCGGCTGCCGGTGTACCTGGTGGATGCACCGCTGCTGTTCCGCCGGGAGGGCGGCCCGTACCAGGCTGCCGACGGGCATGAATGGCCTGACAACCTGCAGCGATTCGCTCTGCTCGGCTGGGTGGCTGCCCACCTGGCGACCGGCGAACTCGACCCCGGATGGGCGCCCGACCTGCTGCACGCGCACGACTGGCACGCGGCGATGTCGCATGCCTACCTGGCCGCGCATGCGGCTCCAGTGCCGAGCGTCTTCACGGTGCACAACCTTGCCTACCAGGGGTTGTTCCCGGCCGGCGACTTTGCGCTGCTGGGCTTGTCCGCCCGCTTCATGGCCGCCCACGGCCTCGAGTACCACGGCCAGGTCTCCTTCATGAAGGCGGGCCTCAAGTTCGCGAGCCGCATCACGACCGTCAGTCCCACCTATGCGCGCGAGATCGCCACCCACGAGTTCGGTGCGGGGCTGGACGGCGTCATCTGCGGGCGTCGCGACGACGTCAGCGGGATCCTCAACGGCGTCGATCGCGCCGTATGGAACCCCGAGACGGACACGGCGCTGGCGAGCCGATACAGCGCCGCTCAACCTGAAGGCAAGATGAGATGCAAGGCCGCGCTGCAGCAGCAGCTCGGCCTCGAGGCCGCCGAGGACCGGCCTCTGTTCGGCGTGGTGAGCCGCCTCAGCGCCCAGAAGGGCCTCGACCTGCTGCTGGCGGCCCTGCCGCGCCTCCTGGCCGAAGGCGGCCAGCTGGCGGTGCTCGGGTCGGGCGACGCCGCGCTCGAACGGGCCTTCCGCGATGCCGCAGCGGCCCAGCCGGGCCGCGTGGCGGCGATCACGGGCTACGACGAGTCGCTCGCCCACCGGATCATCGCGGGTGTCGATGCCGTGGTCGTGCCCTCGCGCTTCGAGCCTTGCGGACTGACGCAGCTCTATGGCTTGCGCTACGGAAGCCTGCCCGTCGTCCGGCGGGTCGGCGGCCTGGCCGACACGGTGGTCGGAGCCACGCCCGAAACCATGTCCGACGGGACGGCCACGGGCTTCAGCTTCGACGCGGCCACCCCGGCTGCCCTCGAGGGGGCGTTGGGCCTGGCCGTGTCCACCTATCGGGAGCCTGCCCGGTGGCGGCGCCTCATGGCGCAGGCGATGGCGCAGGACTTCTCGTGGGCGGTGGCGGCGCGCGAGTACCGGGCGCTGTTCGAGATCCTGCTGCGCCCGCGGGCGGGCCGGTCCGCTGGCACCCCGCTGCGGGGAGGTGCCGGGGGTGTCGCCTAGAGCAGGCCGATGAGATCGGGGGCGAGGCGGGTGATGGCGTCACGGAACGCCGCGTCGGACCGCCCAAAGCAGAAGTCGGCCACGTCGAAACCGGGCCCGACGGTGGCGCCGACCAGTGCGTAATCCTGCTCGGTGCGCGCGGCCTGCCACCAGCCTGCCGCCACCACATGCCGTGGGCCTGCCGAGCCGGGCGCGACGGCGCCGAGCCGGATGCGCGTCACCCGGTCCAGCGAAGGCGGTACGAGCCACAGGTCCAGCGGCCCGCCCTCGAGCAGGTGCCACGCCTCGTCCGAATCGACCCGGTGCCAAGCCGACCACTCGCCACGGGCGAGCAGGAAGTCGATGACCGTCAGCGAGCTGCGCAGCGGCCGCCCGTCGCGCGGGTCGACCTGGGCGGCGGATCGGAAGATCTCGCGGAAGTGGCCGCCTTCGGGATGCGGCTGAAGCCCCAGGCTGGCCTTGAGCTGCGCGACGCGGTCAGGGGTCGGTTCGGAGTGCACGGCGGCTCTGGGCTCGCACGCCGGCGCGGGCCGCGACGGCAGCCTGCCCATGCGAGGTCAACGAGCAAGGCGCCAGCATAGCGCGGGGTGCGGGCGCCCTGCCGCACGGCAACGAGGGGGCGCGCTCGTCAGGCCGGCTCGGGCTGCGCGCAAGAGTCGGCCGGCACGACCAGTGCCTCGCGGCCGAGGGCCGAGCTCACGAGGCCCTCGGGGTCCACGACCTGCAGCAGTGCCCGGTCCTGGCGTTCCCCGTGGCCGTCGCGCAGCGCGCAGTCGACGATGCCGGAGATCCAGTGCCCGACGCTCGTTCGCGCGAACGGCGCGGGCTGGACCTGCCGGGCGTCCACTTCGACGACCGACAGCACGTCGTCGACACGCAGCCCGATGAGGGGCCGTTCCGGCTGGTCGGCCGAACGCAGCACCAGCACGACGCCGTCCCCCGCCCGGGCGGGATACGTGATGCCCAGCAGGCTGCGGGCGCAGACGACCTGCACCATGCGCGGGTCGGAGCCGCCGTCGACCTCGAGCAGTCCGACGGCGTGCGGCAGTGCCGACGGCGCGCGGACGAGCCCGCGCTGCGCGATGGCCTGCATCAGCGCTCCGACCGGCAGGGCATAGCGCCCCGCGCCGACCTGGAAGACCCCGTACTCGCAGCGAGGCACGCGCGGACCCAGTGTTGGCTGGGCCAGCGCCTCCTCGGCGAGGCTGCGCCGCCGTCGATCGGTGGGCCCCAGCCGCATCGCGACGACCGCGACGACACCGTTGGCGTAGCCGTCACTGGTCTTGAACTCACGGTAGCCGCCCGCGTGCACCCTCGCGCACGCGTAGTGATGCCCGGCGTGCTCGATGAGGGCCTCGTCGCCGATGAATCCGATCGCCGGCCCGCGGGCGAGAGTCGGGTCGGTGCTGGCGAGCACCTGCCCGGAGGCGTCGACGAAGGCCGCGAAGCCGGGACGCTCGCCCATGATGTCCTGCAGCATCGCGCCGAGCTGCTCGTTGGCGTCGAAAACGACGGCGATCCCACCGGCCAGGCCCGCGCCAGCCGACGTCGACGAGCGGATCGCGGCCAGGAAGGTGTACGTCGGCCCGGTGTCCGCGAACTCGGTCGCCTCGAACCCGCTGACCGCGTACTGCTGCTCACTGGCGAGGGAGCGCACCGACTCCAGCCACCGGACATCGACCTGGCGACCCAGGAGATCGGGCCTGGACTGACCCTTGGACACGCCGCGGACGCGGCCGCTGGCGTCGAACACGACGATCCGGCTGTAGACCGTGTAGGCGTCGTTCAGGCGGTCGAGCAGCGCGTTCAGATCGCGCGTCGAGCGCTCGCCGTCCGGGGCCTCGATCAGTGCCGGGATGGCCGGCGACAGAGCCCACCAGCGGCAGTCGTTGGCACGTTCGTAGAAGCTGCGGTCCATCACGTCGGCCGCCAGGCGCGCCAGTTCGCGCGATTGATGCCGCATGCGGGCCAGCGAGGTCCGATACAGGTCGAACACCGCCTCGGCCACGCGCCGACGTGTGCGCAGCCCGGCCGTGCTGACCTGACCCAGCACGGCCTTGAGGCGAAGACGGTCCCCCGGGTGCGTCTGGGCCATCAGCTCGCCGTTCCACACCACGCGCCGGAGGTCCCGGTTGATCTCGTCGGCATCGCCCTGGATCTGCGCCAGCTCCGGGTTGTCCAGCGGGATGTTCAGGTCGTCGGGTTCGCCTGCGGCCGGACGAAATGCGGTCAGCAGCGACACCATGGCCTGGGCGCGCCAGCGCGGCCCCCGATAGCCCTGGAACGACCTGCCCTCGCAGACCACGGACAGGTACTCGCGCCCTCCGAAGGTCGTCAGCACCACGTCCTCCCCGGCAATGCGGGCCATCGGCGATCCCAGCGGCACATGGCCGGCGTCGCTCGTCGCGATCACACGCTGATGCTCGTCGACCAGCAGCAAGGCGATCTGACCGCGCGGGTCCGCCATGCCCGCGAAGATGCGCTGCAGTTCATCCTCGAACCGGAACCGCAGCACCAGGACGCCGGCCACACGGCCCGGCGGTGACTCGATCCGGTGCGCGTAGAGAAGGGCGGGCTGGCCGGCAGCAGACAGGTCGCTGGCGGCGAACTGCTCGACGTAGCCCGGCGCCTGCAGCGCCGCGGCGACGATCGGGTCGTGACTTCGCTCGAGAGGGTGGTGCGCATCCAGCCGGGCCAGCACCGTGCCTTGCGGGTCCAGCAGCACGATGTCGTCATAGACCGTGTACTTGGACTGATAGGAGGCCAGGCGTGCCTCCACGCTGGCCCGGTGCGCCTGGCGGGTGGCGGGGTCGGCGACGCAGAACTCCCGCACCGTGTCGTCGGTCGCGAGGAACCCGACGTCGGCCGTGCGTTCGTACAGGTTGCGGATCAGGATGTCGATGGCGCACCGCGCCTTCGCCGCCAGTTCGTCGGCGAGTTCGGCGCGGCTTTCCGCGGCCAGGCGGTCGATGAGCCGGCCCTGCAGTTCCCCGAATCGCTCCCGGGTGCGGCTGAGGGTCGGCAGGATCGGCGCGACTTCCTCCGGGCAGCTGATGGCAGCGGCCGACTCGATCATCTGCCAGACGAGGCCGAGCTCACGCATGTCGCGTTCGGCGCCCTGCACGCGGTGCATGTGGCCGATCAGTTCGGCGTGGCTGGACATTCGCAGACTCCCTTCGAGGACGGTTTCCGAGGACTCTAGGCAGTCCCGGGCCGACCCGAGGCCGCGAATTGCCTGTCGGATCCGGCGCTTCTCGGCGCCCGCACCACGGTGGGGCGCTCCTGGGCGACGACGGCTCGGTCCGTGCCCCGCCCTGGTGCCGGATGCGAGGGTCGTTGGGCCTTGGTGGACGGACGCGGCGGGGTCCGACGGCACCCCGGGTGTCTACAGCCGCCCGATGCAGTTGGGCGCGCCGCATCGGCACGCCAGCCGGCCCTCGTGATGCGTCTCGCCGTAGTTCACCGTGATCTCCTCACCGGGCTCGATCGTGCGCAACGAATAGAACTCGATGCGACCATCGCGGATCTGCAGCCGGGCGTTCGGCTGGCAGGAGTGGTTCGTGAAGCGCATCGGGTCGGTCGAACGCGACGCGTCGATCGCCTTGCGTTCCGAGACCTCGACGATCATGATCCTCTGCAGGCCGAGCGCGCGGCGCCGCGCCTCGTGGATCGGGATCGCCTCTCCACGGATCTCGCCGATCTTGCGCCGCGACGGGATGGCCTGGGCGCAGAACACGCCGTAGCCGTCGATGGGGCTGCGGCGCACGGCGACCTCGTACTTCTGGTACGGAGGGTGGACGGCCAGCGGCATGGCAGGGGGGCGAAGGGCCGTGGCCGAGTTCAGCGCACCGACGGTGCGGAGCCCGCAAGGCCGTCCGGCATCAGGTCGATCCGCGGGGCCGGCTTCCAGCCGCGCTTGCGGTGCTCGGCCGTCACGAAGGTGCGGATGCCGCCGCGGACGAACCAGTCGGCATCCAGTCGGACGAACCGCGGCGCGATCGCGCGCACCAGGTCATCGACGATCGTGTTGGTGACCTTCTCGTGGAATGCGCCTTCGTTCCGGTAGCTCCAGAAGTAGGTCTTCAGGCTCTTGAGCTCGACGCAAAGGCGGTCG
>JALOSQ010000272.1 GCA_025458335.1 Ideonella sp. | reverse complement strand
GCTCAGAACAGCGAGTCACGGCCCACGCCGCGCCGCTCCAGGCGTTGTCGCAGCTTGCCCAGCGCCTCCAGCTGGATTTGACGCACCCGCTCCCGCGTGAGGTTCAGCCGCTCGGCCACGACCTCGAGCGTCTCGGGCTCCCGCCCATCCAGCCCGTACCGGCTGCCCAGCACCTCCTGCTCCCGCGTCGACAGGCCGCCCAGCCCGTCGGCCAGCAGGTGGTCGATCTCGTGCGCCAAGGCCAGGTCGAGCGGATCGGAGGCCACGTCGTCGGCCAGGAGGTCGAGCAGGGTGCCAGCCGCCGGATCGCCGTCGTGCCCGAGCGGCGCGTCGAGGGACGCGGGCAGCTCGGCGAGGGCCAGGAGGTCGGTCACGTGCCGCAGCGGCTGGCCGATCGCCGCAGCCACCGCGTCCAGGCGGACGGCAGCATGTCCCTCGCCCCGCCGCGCCGCCTCGGCCTCGAGCATGCGCCGGGCGCGCAGCACCTGGCTGACCTCGCGCACCACATGAACGGGCAACCGGACCAGTCGAGCCTGGTGCAGGATGGCCCGCTCCATCGCCTGCCGGATCCACCAGGCGGCGTAGGTCGAGAAACGGAAGCCCCGGTCGGGATCGAACTTGCCGATCGCGTGCATCAGCCCGAGGTTGCCCTCCTCGATGAGATCCGGAAGCGGCAGGCCGCGACCCGCGTACTGGCGTGCCAGGCTCACCACCAGCCGCAGGTTGCGCTCGATCATCGCCTGTCGAGCGCCAAAGTCGCCGGCGCGCGCTCGACGGGCCACGTCGGCCTCTTCGTCGGCGCTGAGCAGCGGGGCGCGACGGATCTCGCGCAGGTAGGACCTCAGGGCATCCGCGCCGTCCGGGGTGTCACCGGCGCTCGCCGACGGAGCAGTCCCGTCGCCCGGCGCGGCGTCGGCGGGGACGCGGTCTGCCTCGGCGGGCCGGGGTTCGGAGCGGGAGCGCGCCACGCACCAGACCCCGGGAGCAGTGGTCAGCGGGCCGGCAGCAGCCGGGCCGGATCCACCGGTCGGCCCTGGCGGCGGATCTCGAAGTGCAGTTGCACGCGGTCGGCGTCGGTCGACCCCATCTCGGCGATCTTCTGGCCGCGACGAACCATCTGGTCCTCCTTCACCAGCAACGCCTGGTTGTGGGCGTAAGCGGTGAGGAACGTGTTGTTGTGCTTGACGATCACGAGGTTGCCGTACCCGCGAAGGCCGGAGCCGGCGTAGACCACGCGCCCGTCGGCCGCCGCCACAACGGGGTCGCCCGCCCGGCCGCCGATCGACAGGCCCTTGGTGCGTCCCTCGTCGAAGGACGCGACGACGGGCCCCGAGGCGGGCCAGGCCCAGCGGATGTCGTCGTCGCCCGCTGCGGTGGTGGCGGGCGGCGCGGCCGCGGGGGATGCCGCGGCTGTCGCACCGGCCGCAGGGGGTGTCGTGGCCGGCGGCGTGGTGGCTGGCGGCGCGGCCGGGCCGCCGGGCACGGCGGGACGCGGAAGCGGCTCGGCCGGCCTCGCCGCAGCCACCGCCGTGGCCGGCGGCACGACGCGAAGGACCTGCCCGACCTCGATCACGTTGGCGTCGGCCAGGTTGTTCCAGCGCACGATGTCGCGCCAGTTCTGGCCGGACTCGAGGGCGATGCGCACCAGGGTGTCGCCCGGCTTGACCGCGTAGTAGCCGGGCTTGCCGAGGTTCTCGATGCCCGGTGGCGTGCGGCCGGGTTCGGTGCCGGAGGCCACCGGACTCGCGATCGCGCCGGACACGGCAGGCGCCGTCACCACCGGTGCCGCGGGAACGGCCGGGGCCGCAGCAGCACCGGTATCGGGAACCGTCGCGGGCGTGGCCGCCGTCACCGCGGGCCGCGCAGCGACAGGCGAGCGATCCTCCACGGGCGCCCGGTTGGTCGGCGATGCACACCCGGCGAGCACGAGGGCTGCCAGAACTGCACCCAGGGCCAGCGGCCGCGCTCGAACCTGACGATCGATCATCGTGAACACATCGTCGCGAAGGACGACCAACGGGAGTGGAAACAAGGAAGGCGCCAGCCGGCAGATCGTTCCCGCCAAGACAGCCCTGCGAACTCAGCGACCGGTGTCGCGGGAGATCCCGGATTTTAGGGGGACGAAGACGACACCCCCCTCCTCTCGCCGCTGCCAGGTGTCGCCGTGCCGGTCGACCACCACGAGCGCCTGGCGACCGTCGGCGCGAGCCACCGGCGCCACCAGGCGCCCGCCATCGGCCAGTTGCTCGAGCCAGGCCGCCGGCAGGTCCGCGCCGGCGGCAGCCGCGACCAGGCTGCGGTACGGCGCATTGGGCGGATGGCCCCGCATCCCGTCGCCCAGGACGAGGCGCAGCCCGCGCGGGCGGTCGACCGAGAGGTTCGTCCGGGCCGCCTCGTGCAGGCCAGCGACGCGTTCGACCGAGACCACGTCCGTCGCGAGTTCGGCCAGCACGGCGGCCTGGTAGCCGCAGCCGGTGCCGATCTCCAGGGTTCGGCCGAGGGAGCCTGCCGCGCGTGCCGCCTCGCCCTGCAGCAGCAGTTCGATCATGCGGGCCACCACCGACGGCTTGGAGATGGTCTGGCCCCAGCCGATGGGAAGGCTGGTGTCTTCGTAGGCCTGGGCCACGAGGGCCGGGTCGACGAACCGGTGACGCGGGACGCGCGCCATCGCAGCGAGCACGCGCTCATCGGCGATGCCGGCGTCGCGCCGCAACCGGTGGACCATCTGGGCGCGGACGCGCTCGGAGTCCAGCCCGGGTCCCGTCGCCACGCGCGGCAGTCCGGGCGGTTCCTGGGTGCGGGGACCGGCTGGGCGGCGCTCGTCCAAGCGCCCCGGATCCACCCCCGCGGTGGCGAGGGTCGCCGGGAATCGGGAGCCGCCGGAGCGGTCGGACGGCGGCATGGTGGCCAGGCCTCGGGCTGGCTCAGCCCGGCCAGACGCCGCGCCAGCGACCGATCGACGGGTGGTCTGTCAGGTCGACCTGCAGCGGCGTGATCGACACGCGGCCGTTCGCGGTGGCGTGGAAGTCGGTCCCCTCACCGGCCTCGCGAGCATCTCCGGCCGGCCCGATCCAGTAGATCGGCTCGCCCCGAGGGTTGACCTGGGCGATCACCGGCTCGCTCGCGTGGCGGCGACCCAGGCGCGTGACGACGCGCGGCAAGCGGTCGGCGTCGGGGCGGTTCGGGATGTTGACGTTCAGCAGGAAATGCGACCCGGGCTGCGCCGAGATCACCCGGATCGCCTGCTCGATCACGCTGCGCGCCAGGGTGGTGGCCGGCTCGAGGTGCTGCCAGCCCTTCTCGACCAGCGAGAACGCGATCGCCGGGATGCCGAACAGGTAGCCCTCCATCGCCGCGGCGACGGTGCCCGAGTAGAGCGTGTCGTCGCCCATGTTGGCGCCGTTGTTGATGCCCGAGACCACCAGGTCGGGCTTGTGCGGCAGCAGGCCGGTCAACGCGACGTGCACGCAGTCCGACGGCGTGCCGTTGATGTAGCGGTGGCCGTTGGCCGCCGTGAACACCGACAGCGGGCGGCTGAGCGTGAGCGCGTTCGACGTGCCGCTCGCGTTCTGCTCGGGTGCGACGATGTCGAGATCGCC
>JALOSQ010000271.1 GCA_025458335.1 Ideonella sp. | reverse complement strand
CTCCGAGGTGCCGCGTGAAGCCGCTGCTCGAGATCAAGGGCCTGGTCAAGCACTTCCCGCTCAAGAAGGATGTGCTCGGCCGCGGGGGCGGCGTCGTGCGCGCGGTCGACGGCGTCGACTTCCAGGTCTTCGACAAGGAGACGCTCGGCGTGGTCGGCGAGTCCGGCTGCGGCAAGAGCACGACGGCGCGGCTGCTGATGCACCTCATCGAGCCCACGGCCGGCGAGGTGATCTTCGAGGGCGCGGCGGTCGGCTCGCGCGACCTGCCGCTCAAGGAGTTCCGGCGCCAGGTACAGATGGTGTTCCAGGACAGCTACGCGTCGCTCAACCCGCGCCTGACGATCGAGGATTCGATCGCCTTCGGGCCGATGGTGCACGGCCTCGCCCACCGGCCCGCCGTGGAGCGGGCCCGAGACCTGCTGGCCAAGGTCGGGCTGGAGCCGGCCCGCTTCGCGGAGCGCTACCCGCACGAGCTGTCGGGTGGGCAACGCCAGCGCGTCAACATCGCCCGCGCGCTCGCGCTGCAGCCCCGGGTGGTCATCCTGGACGAAGCAGTGTCCGCGCTCGACAAGTCCGTCGAGGCGCAGGTGCTCAACCTGCTGCTCGACCTGAAGGACGAGTTCGGCCTGACCTACGTCTTCATCAGCCACGACCTGAACGTGGTGCGCTTCATCAGCGACCGCGTGATGGTGATGTACCTGGGTGAAGTCGCCGAGGTCGGTGCGGCCGAGGCGCTGTTCGAGACGCCGCGCCATCCGTACACCAGGGCGCTGCTGTCGTCGATGCCGAGCATGGACCCCGACCACCGGACCGAGAAGGCGCCGCTGGCCGGCGACCCGCCCAATCCGATCAACCCACCGAGCGGCTGCCGGTTCCACCCGCGCTGCCCCGCGGCGGCCGACGTGTGCAGCCAACGGGCGCCGGCGCGCACCTCGCTGGCCGCCGGTGACGGGGTGGCCTGCCTGATGCACGAGCCCGGCAGCGGGCATCCGCAGGCCCTCGGGAGGGCGGCATGACGAGCGCGACCGCACCGATGGTGAGCCTGCGCGACCTGACGGTCACCTTCACGGGGGGCCGCGCGCCGGTGCAGGCGGTCAACGGCGTCAGCCTCGACGTGCAGCGCGGCGAGGTGGTCGCGCTGATCGGCGAGTCGGGTTCCGGCAAGAGCGTCACGCTGCGCACGCTGTTGCGCCTGCATCCGGAGCGCCGAACGCGCCTGGGCGGGCAGGTGCTCGTCGACGGGCAGGACGTGCTGGCCCTGAACCCCGGGCAACTGGCCGACTTCCGCGGCAAGGTCGTCTCGATGATCTTCCAGGAGCCGTTGCTGGCACTCGACCCGGTCTACACGGTGGGCCAGCAGATCGTCGAGTCGATCCGCCGCCACGAACCGGTCGACGAGGCCGCGGCCCGCCAGCGTGCGCTCGAGCTGTTCGAGCGGGTGCGCATCCCGAGCCCCGAGCGGCGTCTCGCGGCGTACCCGCACGAGATGAGCGGTGGCATGCGCCAGCGCGCGATGATCGCGCTGGCCCTGGCCTGCCGGCCCCAGGTGCTGCTGGCCGACGAGCCGACGACCGCCCTCGACGCGACCGTGCAGATCCAGATCCTGCTGCTGCTGCGCGAACTGCAGCGCGAACTCGGGCTGTCGATCATCTTCGTGACCCATGACATCGGTGCGGCCCTCGAGGTGGCCGACCGCATCGCGGTGATGTACGCCGGGCGCATCGTGGAGGAGGGCACGGCACGCGAGCTGATCCGCTCGCCGCGCCACCCATACACGCTCGCATTGCTCCACGGCCGTGCCCACGGGGCGCTGCCCAAGGGCGCGCGGCTCGAGACGATCGGCGGCTCGCCCCCCGACCTGTCGCGGTTGCCACCCGGCTGTGCGTTCGCGGAGCGCTGTCGGTTCGCCGTCGAGGCCTGCCGCGAGCAGCAGCCGGCGGCGGTCGAAATCGCGCCAGGTCACCGGGCACGGTGCCTGCGGACGGACGCGACGGGGAATCTGCAACGGACGGCCCAGGGAAGGTAAGCGGGATTCAGGGTTAACCCTTATACTTGGGTCACGTCGCTCCCGCCAACGGTTGGCAGGCCGCGACGATCGACCGAAGTCACTAGAGGGTTTCCATGACGTCCGCCCATGCCACCCAGGTGTTCGCCCCGACCGTCGCGCCGCGCGGCGCGCGCGTGGCCGCCGAGTTGGCCTACCGCCTCCTGCGTGCATGGAGCGCGCTGCGCTTCCACCTCGACACCGCACCGGCGCTTCGCGCGATCGAGGCGGGGGCGGTGCGCCAGCGTGCGGCCGAGGAGGCCGCGCGTGGCAACCGGGCTTTCGCCGCGGACCTGCTCGCCGCCGCCGACCGGTACGAGACACGCCGCTGACGCGCAGGGGCCGCCTCGCGGCGGCCCTGTCACGGCAGATTCATCGAGGCGCGGGATCCTTCGTGGTTTGCCACGAGGAGCCCCGATGCCGAAGAACACCCGCCCGCGCTGGCGCCAGCCGGCGCTGATCCTGTCCCTGGCTGCCGCCGGCCTGATGGTGGCCTGCGGTGGCGGCGACGACGATCCGGTCGAGCCCACGCCCTCCACGCTGACCTTGGCGAAGATCGGCGGCTATGTGGACGCGTCACTCGCCGATCCCGTCGGAGCGGCGGAGATCACGGCCTACGATGCGGTCAGCCGGCGGCTGTTCGTGGTCAACAGCGTGATCGGCACGGTCGACGTGCTCGACCTCGCCAACCCGGCGGCGCCCGTCAGGGTCGGCAGCGTCGACATCTCCGCGCTCGGCGCCTCGGTCAACAGTGTCGCCGTCAGCAACGGGCTGGTTGCGCTCGCGATCGAGAACAGCGTCAAGACGAGCCCGGGGGTGGTGGCGTTCTACAACGCCCAGTCCCTGGGATTGCTGGGCCAGGTTGCCGTCGGCGCGCTGCCCGACATGGTCACCTTCACGCCCGACGGGCGCACGGTGCTGGTGGCCAACGAGGGCGAGCCGAACAGCTATGGCCAGCCCGACTCGGTCGACCCCGAGGGCTCGATCGGCGTGATCACGGTCAACCGCACTGGCACGGCTTCGACGCTGGCCGTGTCCCCGACGGCCCGGACGGCAGGATTCACCGCCTACAACGGCCAACTGGCCGAACTGCGCGCGCTGGGTGTGCGCATCTTCGGTCCCGGCGCGACGGTGGCGCAGGACCTCGAGCCCGAGTACATCACCGTCTCGGCCGACAGCACGACGGCCTACGTGACCCTGCAGGAGAACAACGCGGTGGCGGTGGTCGACGTGGCGACAGCCACGGTGACGGCCATCCGCCCGCTCGGCACGAAGGACCACGGCGTCGCCGGCGCCGGCCTCGACCCGAGCGACGAGGACGGCGGAACGAACACCAACTCGGGCTCGCCCGCGATCCGCATCGGCACGTGGCCGGTGCGCGGCATGTACCTGCCGGATGCGATTGCCAGCTACAGCGTCGGCGGCCAGACCTACCTGGTCACCGCCAACGAGGGCGACGCGCGCGAGTACACCGGCATCCCGGGCGGACGCGAGGACCCTCGCGTGCGGGCCCATTGCACCGCCGGCCTCGACCCGACCGTGTTCCCGGGGGCCACC
>JALOSQ010000270.1 GCA_025458335.1 Ideonella sp. | reverse complement strand
GATCGTCTCGCGTCAGATGAACCCGAAGCCACGCTGACCTCGCCCACCTGAATCCCCTGGGTTCAGGAATGCGGCCCGCGGTTCGCGGCGGACACCTTTCTCGGCACGACACGCGCGCGACCCGTCACGACTTGGCCCGACCTCACGGTCGCCCGTGCGAAGGCCCGGGCGCTCAGGCCGGCGGCTCGAAGCGGATCGCGGCCAAGCGCACCTGGTTGCCGCCGGCATCACGTGCGCGTCCCAGCGCGTCGAGCGCCGCCTCCAGCAGCTCCGAGCGTGTCGCCGCGGTGTGGGGGAAGCTCGCGATCCCGACCGACACGCTGAAACGCAGCTCACGCCCGTCGACCGCGAGCAGCTGCGTGGCGCACTGCCGTCGCAAGCCCTCGAGCCGCGAGTGCGCGATCGCCAGGCCAGCCCCCGACAGCAGCACGCCGAAGCGGTCGTCGCCCAGGCGCGCGGTCGCGTCCATCGCGCGGATGTTGGCGCCGAGCAGGCGGTCCAATGCGTCCCGTGCCCGGGCGGCCGCTTCGGCCGGCGCATCCGCTGCGGGCGGGTCGATCTCGATCAGCACGAGGGAGAACTCGCGCTGCTCCCGCACGGACAGGTCGGCCTCGCGCCGGAGGTGCTCGTCGAAGCTGCCGCCGCGGCCGGCCAGGCCACCGCCTGCCGGCGACAGTGCCGCCAGTTGCTCGCGCAACAGGCGCTGCGCGACCTGCTCGGCTTCGAGCTGCTGCATGGCCCGATGGAGTGCGGCGTCACGGTCTTCCTGGACGCCGAAGTCGGTCCACATCAGCGCCAACCAGCGCGGCGCCTCGCCGACCGCCTCGGCCACCGCGACCCGTGTGACCTGCTGGCGCAGTCGACCGGCGTCGACCTCGAGCCGGTGCTCCGCCGTCGCGGCCTGCGGCCAGGCCGCGCGCGCGGTCTCGTCGGCCGCACGCAGCGCCGCGGCCCGCGCCGCACCGAGCAGGTCGGCGTCCGTGCGGCCGATCAGGGCCGCGGCGCCAGCGACGCCGAACCGCGCCGCCATGGCGTCGTTGGCGAACACGTACTGGCCGGTGTCGATCGACTTGACCGCGAGCGCCGCGTCGGTGCGTCCGGCATGCGCCTGCAGCAGCGCCGCCAGCGCTGCCGTCACGGCGGGCAGGACGTCGTCGGGACCAGGGAGATCGCGGTCGGGCGTCGGCGTCATCCGATCGATTATTGGGGCGGCGGATCGCCGGCGACAAGGCGCCGCCGCTGGACCAGCGGCTCGACACCCGGACCGTCGAGGACGACGCGGCGCCGGTCGGGCTCGGGTGCGGACAGCGGCGTGACGGCCTGCATCGAGGCCAGGCTGCGCAGCGTCAGCGCCTGGTAGGTGGCCGTGCCCTCGGCCTTCCAGGCCTTTTCGTCGGCAGTCAGCTCGCGCACGACCTTCGCCGGAACGCCAGCCACCAGGTGGCCGGCCGGCACCTGCTGCCCGGCCTTGACGAAGGCACAGGCCGCGACGAACGCGGCCTCACCGATTCGCGCCTCGTCCATCACGACGGCGTTCATGCCGATCAACGCGCCGCGCCCCACGGTGCAACCGTGCAGCACCGCCCCGTGGCCCACGTGCCCGTCGGTCTCGATCGTCGTGTCGGTGTGCGGGAAGCCGTGCACCACGCAGGTGTCCTGGAGGTTCGAGCCGGCCTGCATCACGATGCGGCCGAAGTCCCCGCGCAGGCTGGCCAGCGGACCGACGTAGCAGCCGGGGCCGACGATGACGTCGCCGATCAGCACCGCGGTCGGGTGGACATAGGCGCTCGGGTCGATGACCGGCACGAGGCCGTCGATGGCATAGCAGGGCATGGCGTTTCCCCAGGGGCGCGCGGCAGGACGAACGTGGCGCCGCGTGCCATTATTCGCGTGCGGTCACGCCGTCGGGCGCATCACCCGGGATTCGATCACCCGATCCACGCCCCGCGCCAGCGTGCCGTCTCGATCGACCCGACGCCCGCGAGCCTTCCATCCATGGCGACTGCCGCTGCCGACACCCCGCCGGTCCTGGTGCACCAGGACGGCGCCGTGCTGACCCTCACGCTCAACCGCCCCGCGGCCCTGAACAGCCTCGACGGTGCGCTGCATGAGGCGCTGATGGCCGGGCTCGCGCGCGCCGCCTCGGATCCCGGCGTGCGCTGCCTCGTGCTCACCGGCGCCGGGCGCGGCTTCTGCGCCGGGCAGGACCTCGCCGACCCCGCCATCGCACCGGCGGCCAACGGGGCGATGGGCGACGTCGGCGACCTGATCGAGGCGCGGTACAAGCCGCTGGCCATGGCGATGCGGTCCCTGCCCGTCCCCACCGTCGCGGCGGTCAACGGGGTGGCCGCCGGGGCCGGCGCGAACCTGGCCCTTCAATGCGACATCGTCGTCGCGGCGCGCTCGGCGAGCTTCCTGCAGGCCTTCAGCAAGATCGCGCTGATCCCCGACTGCGGCGGCTCCTGGCTGCTGCCGCGCCTGGTCGGGCGGGCGCGTGCGATGGGCCTGGCCATGCTGGCGCCCCGGCTGTCGGCTGAGGACGCGGTGCGCCTGGGCCTCATCTGGCAATGCGTGGATGACGAGGCGCTCGGCCCCACCGTGGCCGAGATCACCGCCCGGCTGGCCGCCGGCCCGACCCGCGCCCTGGTGCAGACGCGCGCCGTGCTCGACGCGGCCGACCGGATGGGCTGGGAGGAGGCGCTCGACCTCGAGGCGCGGGTGCAGCGCGAACTCGGGACCGCCGCCGACGCCCGCGAAGGTGTGCAGGCCTTCCTCCAGAAGCGCGCGCCGCGCTTCTCCGACCGCTGACCGCGCGCCGCGGCACTGCCGGGCGCGCCTGGCGGTACCGGCACCACCAGGCGGGGGCCGAGGTGCCCTGGCCGAGCCGCCCTCGCAGCACCCGGATTTCTGCCTATAATGCCCGGCTTTGCCGCGCCAACCGGCGCTTAGGCTGGTGCTCGGGCCCCGTGGCTTTCCGCCGCCCCCAGCACCGGACAGACAGGCTTTCGAGCCCGCCACCCAGACCCGACCATCCATGACCACGATCCGCGTCAAAGAGAACGAGCCCTTCGACATCGCGCTGCGCCGCTTCAAGCGCACCATCGAAAAGCTCGGCTTGCTGACCGACCTGCGGGCTCGCGAGTTCTACGAGAAGCCCACCGCCGAGCGCAAGCGCAAGAAGGCCGCGGCGGTCAAGCGCCACTTCAAGCGCATCCGCAGCATGCAGTTGCCCAAGCGCCTGTACTGATCTGCGCGGCGCCACGCCGCGTCCCGGCCGAGCCCGCCCCGCGCGGGCTTTGTCGTTTGTGGTGCCGGCGCACCTGTCCCGGCCCGCGCCCCTGACCAGGAGACCCGCATGCCGCTGAAGGACCAGATCACCGAGGACATGAAGTCCGCGATGCGGGCCAAGGACGCCCCGCGCCTGTCGACCATCCGCATGCTGCTCGCCGCGTGCAAGCAGAAGGAGGTCGACGAGCGCGTGGTGCTCGACGACGCGGCCGTGGTGGCGATCGTCGACAAGCTGATCAAGCAGCGGCGCGACGCGATCGCCCAGTTCGCCACTGCCGGTCGCACCGACCTCGTCGACAAGGAAACTGCCGAGGTC
>JALOSQ010000269.1 GCA_025458335.1 Ideonella sp. | reverse complement strand
CGCGCGGTCGTCGTAGGCGATGCCGGTCTCGGCCCGCAGGGCCTTGAGGCAGTCGCGGCTGTACTCGGCGATCGGCACCATGCGGCTCTTGTTGACCGCGTAGGCCTTGGCGGTGCAGTTGGCCAGCATCGCCAGGCCCCAGCGCCACATCGCCGGGTCGAGCATCGGCCAGATGACCAGCGGCGAGTGGTGCATCAGCATCCACTTGATCGCCTTGACCGGCACGCCCGGCCCGGCCCAGGGGGCCGAGTAGCCGGGTGACACCTCGCCGGCGTTGGCGAAGCTCGTCTCGAGCGCGGGCGCGCTCTGCCGGTCGACCACGGTCACCTCGTGGCCAGCCTTGGCCGCGTAGTACGCGATCGAGGTGCCGATCACGCCGCTGCCCAACACCAGTACCTTCATCTGCACACCTTCCGGAGGCCCGCGGCCGGCTGTCGCGGTCGGGGTCGGCCCTCACTGTACCGACCCGCCCGCCCCACCCCGGTGCATGCTCGCGATTTCGGCTAGATTCCTCGTCCGATGACCTCCAGCACCGCTCCCGCCGCGCCCCGCGCGACCCTCTCGATGACGCAGGTGCTGGTGTGCGGCGCCGCCATCGTCACGCTGGCCATGGGCATCCGCCACGGCTTCGGCCTGTGGCTGCAGCCGATCACGATGGAGCGCGAGTGGTCGCGCGAGACGTTCGCCTTCGCGATCGCGGTGCAGAACCTGGCCTGGGGCCTGGCCGGCCCGCTGGCCGGTGCCTGGGCCGACCGCTACGGCGCCTTCCGCGTCATCGTGGTCGGCGCGATCCTGTACGCGCTCGGCCTGGTCGGCATGGCGCTGGCCACCTCGGGGCTGATGTTCAACGCCACCACCGGCGTGCTCATCGGCATGGCGCAGGCCGGCACGACCTACGCCGTGATCTACGGCGTGATCGGCCGCAACGTGGACCCGAGCAAGCGCTCGTGGGCCATGGGCGTCACGGCCGCGGCTGGCTCCTTCGGCCAGTTCCTGATGGTGCCGGTCGAGAACTGGCTGATCGGCAGCTTCGGCTGGCAGACGGCGCTGTTCATCCTGGCCTGCATGGCGCTGGCCATCATGCCGCTCGCGCTCGGCCTGAAGGAGCCGAGCGTCGGCCACGCCGCTGGCGGCCCCAAGCAGAGCATCGGCGAGGCGCTGCGCGAGGCCTTCCAGTACCGCAGCTTCCAGCTGCTGATGGCGGGCTACTTCGTCTGCGGCTTCCAGGTGGTGTTCATCGGGGTGCACCTGCCGAGTTACCTCAAGGACCGCGGCCTGTCGCCCGACGTGGCCACCGCCGCGCTGGCGCTGATCGGCCTGTTCAACGTGATCGGCACCTACGCGGCGGGTTCGCTCGGGCAGCGAATGCCCAAGCGCTACATCCTGTCGTCGATCTACGCCCTGCGCTCGGTGGCGATTGTCGCCTTCCTGCTGCTGCCGCTCACGCCGTGGAGCGTCTACGTCTTCGCGTCGGTGATGGGCGTGCTGTGGCTGTCGACCGTGCCGCCCACCAACGCGGTGATCGCGCAGATCTTCGGCGTGCGCTACCTCGGCATGCTCGGCGGTTTCGTGTTCCTCAGCCACCAGATCGGCAGCTTCATGGGCGTGTGGCTGGGCGGCAAGCTGTTCGACACCACCGGCAGCTACGACGTCGTGTGGTGGATCGCGGTGGCGCTCGGCGTGTTCGCCGCGGTCGTGAACCTGCCGGTCCGCGAGACGCCCATCGCGCGGCCGGTCCAGGCAGCCGCCTGAGCCCCGGGCCCCGACCCCCATGCGCATCGCCGCGCCGACCCGACGCCGCTGGGCCCTGGTGCTCGGCTGGACCGTGGCCGCGGCGGTGCTCGCGGCGACCTTCCTGTCGTACTTCAGCCCGGACATGGCCGTGACGCTCGCGAACTTCGTCTGGAGCTGTTTCGGTGGCTGACCGCCCCAACGGAGCGCCAGGCGCGGCGGGCGCGGCCGGACGCACCGTGGTGCTGATCACCGGCGCTTCCGAGGGCATTGGCGCCGAACTGGCCCGACAGTGGGCGGCCCGCGAGCGTGAGCGGGTCGCGCTGGTGATCGCGGCGCGCAACGTCGAACGGCTCGACGCGGTGGCGGCCCAGTGCCGGGACTTCGGCGGCGAGGTGCTGGTGCACCGCTGCGACGTCTCGGTCGAGGCCGAGTGCCGCGCGCTCGTCGGCGCGGCGGCCGACCGGTTCGGCCGGCTCGACGTGCTCGTCAACAACGCCGGCATGTCGGCCCATGCCGATCTGCACGCGACTCCCGACCTCGCGTGGACCGAGCAGCTGATGCGCATCAACCACTGGGGCAGCGTGTGGTGCACGCACGCAGCGCTGCCGCACCTGCGGGCCCGACGCGGCCGGATCGTCGCAGTGTCGAGCCTGGCGGGCCTGGTCGGCGTGCCTGGCCGCACCGCCTACTGCGCGACCAAGTTCGCCATGACCGGCTTCTTCGAGGCCCTGCGCGTCGAGCTGGCCGAGACCGGCGTGTCGGTCACCATCGCCTATCCGGGCGTGGTGGCCACCGAGATCCGCCGCCGCGGCTTCGATGCCCACGGCCGCCCGGCCGGCGTCAGCGGCCTCGAGGAATCTGGCGCAATGAGCGTCGAGACCTGCGCACGGCTGATCCTCGAGGGTGCGCTCGCGCGGCGTCGTGACGTCGTCATGACCGCGAAGGGGCGGCTCGGCCGCTGGATGAAGCTGCTGGCCCCCGAGGCCGTGGACCGCATGGCGCGCGCCGCGCTGCGCAAGGCCGGCCCCGAGGGAGGCGGCCGTGCCTGAACCGGTGGGAGCCTCGGCCCTGGCGCCTGGCCACCCTGCCGGCGGCGATGCCCCGCCGTCGCAGTGGGTCTGCCGATGGGTGGCGAGCGCCGAGGCCGGCGGGTCGGGCCGCCGGGCCCTCGACCTGGCCTGCGGCGGCGGGCGGCACCTGCGCTGGCTCGCGGCGCGCGGCTGGCAGGTTCACGGCGTCGACCGCGACGCGGCTGCTGTCGAGCCGCTGCGTGGCCTCGGTCGCATCGACGTCGCGGACCTCGAGGACGGTCCGTGGCCTCTGGCAGGCCGGCGATACGACCTGGTCGTGGTCACGAACTACCTCTGGCGGCCACGCTGGAACGAACTGCTGGCCACCGTCGACACGGGCGGCTGGTGGGTGCACGAAACCTTCGCGCTCGGTCAGGAGACCGTGGGCCGGCCGTCGCGGCCCGACTTCCTGCTGCGGCCGGGCGAACTGCTCGAGGTCGCCGCCGCCGCGGGACTGCGTGTGATCGGCTACGAGGACGGCTTCGCCGAGTCGCCGGCGCGCTTCGTCCAGCGCGTCGCGGCCGTGCGGGCCGGCCCGTCGTCCGGCGCGCCGCCGCGCTGGCGCCTCTGAGGGGCGGCCGACCGCGGGCACGGGCTGCCGCCAGGGTCGGCGCGTAAACTCCCGCCCTGCGAGAGGATTCCCATGACACCCATCGTTGGCAGCATCGTTGCGCTGGTCACGCCGATGCACGAGGACGGTCGCGTCGACTACGACGGCCTGCGCCGGCTGATCGACTGGCACATCGCCGAGGGCACCGACTGCATCGGCGTGGTCGGCACGACTGGCGAGTCGCCCACCGTCACCGTCGAGGA
>JALOSQ010000034.1 GCA_025458335.1 Ideonella sp. | reverse complement strand
CGCCGTGACCGTCATCGAGGCCAGCGAGCGCCAGTCGTCGAGGCGGGTCAGTGGGGCCAGTTCCTCGGCCGCGAGCAGGCGCCGCGCGGCTCGGGCCGTGTCCGTCCTGCCCGTGACACCACGCAAGTCGTCACGGAACTCCTCGCCGCGCCCCTCGCGCGGGTCAGGAACGTCATGACGCTGGGCGGCTGGCAAGACGTGCTCCGGCTCAGGTCAGCTTGACCAGCTGCTTGCCGAAGTTGCGGCCCTTGAGCAGGCCGAGGAAGGCCTCGGGCGCCGACTCGATCCCGGCCGCGACGGTCTCCCGGTACTTCAGCCTCCGGGTCGCGACGCCGGCGCCGAGTTCATCGAGCGCCTTGGGCCACAGCGGCATGTGTTCGCTGACGATGAAGCCCTGGAGCTTCAGCCGCGACACGAGGATCAGCGAGGGATTGGCCATCGGGATCGGCTCGCCGTTGTACCCGGCGATCATCCCGCAGAACGCGATGCGCCCGAAGGCGTTCATGCGCAACATGACCGCGTCGAGGATGCGCCCGCCGACGTTCTCGAAGTAACCGTCGATGCCTTGGGGGGCGGCGGCCTTCAGCGCGGCATTGAGGCTCTTCGCATCGGGGTGGGCCTTGTAGTCGATGCAAGCATCGAAGCCGAGCTCGTCGACCACGTACGTGCACTTGTCGCGGCCTCCGGCGATGCCGACGGCGCGACATCCGCGCGCCTTGGCGAGCTGGCCGACCACGCCGCCGACCGCCCCGCTGGCCGCGCTGACCACCACGGTCTCGCCGGCTTTCGGGGCGATGATCTCCGTCAGGCCGACCCAGGCGGTGACGCCCGGCATGCCGACGGTGCCCAGGTACGCCGACATCGGCACCCGCGTCGTGTCGACCTTGCGCAGCATGCCCGCGGCACCGCCGTCGACCACGGCGTACTGCTGCCAGCCGCCCATCCCGACGACATGGTCGCCCGCCGCGAACTTCTCGTGGCGGCTCTCGATCACCTCGCCGACCGTTCCGCCGATCATCACCGCGTCGAGCGGCTGCGGCTGGGCGTAGCTGCGGCCTTCGTTCATGCGGCCGCGCATGTACGGGTCGAGCGAGAGGAAGTGGTGTCGCACCAGAACCTGGCCGTCGGCCAGGGGCGGCACCGGTGACTCGACCAGGCGCCAGTTCTCCGGCGTCGGTTCTCCGGTCGGGCGCGAGGCCAGCACCCATTGCTTGTTCATCGTCATCAGGGTCTCCTGGGGTCGTTCGGGGTTGGGCCGCGACGCGTCAGTCCGAGGCATTCAGCCCGGTGATCTCGCGCAGCCCGAGAGGCAGCTTGCGAAGGTACTTGAAGGTGCCGGTCGCGTGCGCGACGAGTTGCTCGTCCTCGTCGACCACCGCCCCCTCGCAGAAGGCCATCGTGCTGCTCTGGTGCAGCAGCTTGGCGTGCGCGGTCAGGCGGCCAAGTCCGGGGCGCATGAAGCTGGTCTTCATCTCGACAGTCACCACCCCCCGCGAATCGGGAAGGCCGCCGGCGTTCGGGCTGCGGGCGGCGTGCGCCATCACGACGTCGAGCAAGGTCATGGTGACGCCGCCGTGCACCACGCTCCACGAGTTCAGGTGCTCTTCGCGCGGCTCGAATCGGATCGTGGCCTCCCCGTCCTCGAAGCGGACAAGCTCGAAGCCGAGCGACTCGACGAAGGGGATGCGGACAGGGAACTGCATGCGCGGAAAGGGGAAGTGAACGTCGCGAACGTCGAGCGGGCGCGCGAATCAGTGGGCGAGGATCGCCGACACCCCGCCGTCGACGGCCAGGATCTGGCCGGTGATGTGCTTGCCCGCGGCGCTGGCGAACAGCAGTGCCGCCCCCTTGAGGTCGTCCTCGTCGCCGATGCGCTGAAGGGGCGCCGCGGCGGCGATGCGCTCGGAACCGACCCGCTCCAGCGTGCCGCGGGTCATCTTGCTCGGGAACATCCCGGGCGCCAGCGCATTGACCGTGATGCCGTGGCGCCCCCACTCACCAGCGAGCGCACGCGTGAAGTTGACCACCGCCCCCTTGCTCGTGTTGTACGCGATCGTCGTCATCACCGGCCCGTTGCCGCCGAGGCCCGCGATGGACGCGACGTTGAGGATGCGCCCGCGACGGCGCGGGATCATGCTGGCCTTGCCGACCGCCTGGCACATCAGGAACAGGCTGCGGATGTTCAGGTTCATGACCTTGTCCCAAGCCTCCAGCGGGTGGTCCTCGGCGGGTGCGCCCCAGGTCGCGCCGGCGTTGTTGACGAGGATGTCGATCTCGCCCTGGCGCGACAGCGTCTCGCGCACGACGCGCTCGATGTCCTGCGGCAGGCTGGCGTCGGCGGCGATCCAGCGGGTGTCGATGCCAAGCGACTGCAGGTGGGCGGCTGCCTCCTCGAGTTCGGGCGCCTTGCGTGCGGTGAGCATCACCTTGGCGCCGGCCTCGCCAAGAGCCTCGGCGATCTGCAGCCCGAGGCCGCGCGAGCCGCCGGTCACCAGCGCGGTCTTGCCAGTGAGGTCGAACAGTTGATGGACGGGGGTGCTCATTCTCGGTTCCTCGGTCAGGTCGGGGCCTTCGACAGGCCGGCGACGCGGGTCACGGTGAGGGGGGGTCGGCGACCTCGCCGGCCGGCGGCACGGCTGCGGCCGCGCTGCGGGCCGCGTCGATGTCGTAGTCGAGGACGTCGCGGGTCCTGCGCCACGGCCCGATCAGCGCGGCAACCGCCTTGTGGTGCGGGTGGTTCTGGTAGGCCTCCAGCGCTTCGCGGCTGTCGAAGGTCGAGACCAGCACGACGTCGACGCTGGCGTCGAGGCCCGGCTGACGGATGCCGACTTCCCACTCGACGATGCCCGGCACCAGGCGGCGGCAGCTGTCGAGCTGTGCCTTGAATCGAACGGCCGACGTCGCATCGGCCAGGGTCCACATCACGATATGGCGGATGGCGCTCAACGCCGGCCCCTTGCGAACACCGGCGGCGGGTCGGCGGCCGCACCGCCCGGGCCGAGTGGCCCAAGACGCGGCCGGCCCTTCAACGCTGCTCCCCGGGCGCGCGCGGCGGCGCCGACTCGGGCATGCGTGAGCGCACCCAGATCAGCGCCACGCCGATCAGCGTCTCGATGGCGCCGGCCACGCCCAGGGTCCAGGCCAGCACGGTGTGCGTGTCACGCAGGGCGAAGGCGAGGCCGACGACCAGCAGGCCGCCGTAGATCATGACCCAGGTAATGCGTTCGATGGCCTTTGGACTCATGCAGCGGATTCCGACAGGTGGGATTCGGCCCGTCTCGGGGTGTCGCCCTCAGAGCCAGGCGGGATCGAGCGTCCGGCAGGTGTCGTCACGCGCTCGCACCACGCTCAGCCACGCCTCGATCCTGGGGACTTCATGCCGACAGAAGTAGCGGGCGGCTGCCAGCCGCCCCTGAAGCGCCGCCGCTTGCACGGCGGGCGCGCCAGCCTGGAGCCCGCGCAGGGCCTCGCCGGCCCGGATCGACACGTCGAGCCAGATCCAGGTGATGACGGTGTGGCCGAAGGCCTGCAGGTACGGTGTTGCGTTGGCCAGGGCATGCTCGGGCACGCCGGTCGCCCAGGCTTGCTGCGTCGCCTCGCCGACGGCGGCGACCGCGCAGGCCAGCGCGGTCGCCTGCTCGTCGAGGTGGCGCGCCACCGCGTCGTCGGCCGCATTGGCCGTCGCGCGCGCGCGCTCGATGGTGTCGTGCATGCGGCCGGCCAGCAGCGCCAGCCCGCGTCCACCGTGCTGCACCACCTTGCGCCCGAGGAGGTCCAGGGCCTGGATGCCGTGGGTGCCCTCGTGGATCATGTTCAGGCGGTTGTCGCGCCAGTGCTGTTCCACCGGGAAGTCGCGGGTGTAGCCATAGCCGCCCAGCACCTGGATGGCGAGGCTGTTGGCCTCGAGGCACCACTCGCTCGGCCAGCTCTTGGCGACCGGAGTGAGGACCTCCAGCAGCGTGGCCGCCTCGGCGGCGGAGGCGGGGCTGCCGGTGTGCTGCTCGTCGACCAGTCGGGCGCAGTACAACTCGAGTGCCAGTGCGCCTTCGCACCAGCTCTTCTGCGCCAGCAGCATGCGCTTGACATCGGCGTGTTCGACGATCGGCACCTGCGGACGGGCGGGATCCTTGCCGTCCGCCGTGACCGGGCGGCCCTGCGGACGCTCTCGCGCGTAGGCCAGGCTGGCCTCGAACCCCGCCATGCCGAGCATCACCGCACCGAGGCCCACCCCGATGCGTGCCTCGTTCATCATGTGGAACATGCACCGCAGCCCGTCCCCCGCGGCGCCGACGCGGTAGCCGATGGCCCCGGGCTGCCCAGCCGGCCGGAAACGCCCCTCGCCGAAGTTCAGCAGCGTGTTGGTCGTGCCTCGATAGCCCAGCTTGTGGTTGAGGCCGGCGAGCACCACGTCGTTGCGCTCGCCGGTCAGCTGCGCCCGTGGGTCGACGAGCCACTTGGGGACGATGAACAGGGAGATGCCGCGCGTTCCCGGCACCAGCGCGCCGCCCGGCCCCGGGATCTTGGCCAGCACCAGGTGGACGATGTTCTCGGTGATCTCGTGCTCGCCGCCCGAAATCCACATCTTGTGGCCGGTGAGCCGGTAGCGCGGGCCGAGCGGGTCGGCCTCGAAGTCGGGCCCGTCCGGCACCGCACGGGTGGTGATGTCCGACAGCGAAGACCCCGCCTGCGGCTCCGACAGGCACATCGTGCCGAACCAGCGGCCTGCGAACTCGCTGCGGGCGAAGACCTCGCGCTGCGCCGGGGTGCCGTGGGCCATCAGCAGGTTGGCGTTGCCCGACGTGAGCATGGCGTAGCCCGACATCGCCACGCTCGCGCGGCTGAAGAACGCGTTGGCGGCCATCTCGACCACGCAGGGCAGCTGCATGCCGCCGTGGTCCAGGTCCTGCGACGCGGCGAGCAGTCCGCTCGCTGCATAGGCCCGGGCCGCCTCGACCGTCGCCGCGGGAAGGTGCACGCGCTCGCCGTCGAAGCGAGGCTCCTCGGTGTCGGCCAGGCGGTTGAACGGCGCAAACTTCTCGGCGGCCAGCTTCTCGGCGAGGTCGAGCACCGCATCGAAGGTCTCGCGACCGTGATCCGCAAAGCGAGGCCGTTCGCCCAGCGACCCGACCTGCAGCCAGTCGTGCAGGAGGAAGTCGATCGTCTCGCGCATGGCAGGCGTGTCAGCGAGGCACGTTCGCGCGGGTCAAAGCACCTCGAAGATGCCCGCGGCCCCCATGCCGCCGCCCACGCACATCGTGACGCACACTCGCCGCGCTCCGCGCCGCTTGCCTTCGATCAGGGCGTGGCCGGTCAGGCGCTGTCCGCTCATGCCGTACGGGTGACCGATGGCGATCGCGCCGCCGTTGACGTTGAGCCGGTCCATCGGGATGCCGAGCCTGTCGGCGCAGTAGAGCACCTGCACCGCGAAGGCCTCGTTGAGCTCCCACAGGTCGATGTCGTCGACCCTGAGGCCGAGCCGCTGCAGCACCTTCGGGACAGCGAAGACCGGCCCGATGCCCATCTCGTCGGGCTCGCAACCCGCGACCGCGAACCCCAGGAACCGACCAATCGGCTTCAGGCCTTTCTGCTGCGCATACCGGTCGCTGACCACCACGCAAGCGCCGGCGCCGTCGCTGAACTGGCTGGCATTGCCGGCGGTGACGACGCCGCCGGGCACCGCGGTGCGGATGTCCTTGATCGAGTCGACCGTGGTGCCGGCGCGCAAACCCTCGTCGGCCTTGATCGTGACCTCCTTGCTGCGCATGCCCATCACCGGGTCGGCCACGCCCTGGATGACGGTGACCGGCACCATCTCGGCGTCGAACAGACCCTTCTCCTGGGCGGCGCAGGCCTTCTGCTGGCTGCCGGCCCCGTACTCGTCCTGGCGCTGCTTGGAGATCGCATACCGTTTGGCCACGTTTTCGGCGGTCTGCAGCATGGGCCAGTAGATCTCGGGCTTGTGCTCCTTGAGCCACGCATCCTGGAACATGTGGAGGTTCATCTCCTGCTGGACGCAGGAGATGCTCTCCACCCCGCCGGCCACGTAGACATCGCCCTCGCCGGCGATCACCCGCTGCGCGGCCATCGCGATGGTCTGCAGGCCACTCGAGCAGAACCGGTTCACCGTCGCGCCCGCGGTGGTGATCGGCAAGCCGGCGCGCAGCGCGATCTGGCGCGCCACGTTCCAGCCGGTGGCGCCCTCGGGGTTGGCGCATCCCATCAGCACGTCGTCGATCGAGCCGGGGTCGACCCCCGCCCGCTCGACGGCGGCCTTCACGGCGGCCCCCCCCAGCGTCGCGCCGTGGGTCATGTTGAAGGCGCCCTTCCAGCTCTTGGCGAGCGGCGTGCGGGCGGTGGAGACGATGACGGCGTCGGTCATGACGGGGCTCCTCGCGATGGGTCCGGGTTCCAGGGTCAGGCGGCGTTCGTCAGCTGAAGGTCTTGCCTTCGGCGGCGAGGCGAGCCAGCAGCGGCGCGGGCTGCCAGAACCCGGCATCGTCGTGCGGGTTGGCGGCGAACCGCTTCATTGCCTGGACGACGTTGAACAGGCCGACGGTGTCCGCGTAGCACATCGGACCGCCGCGCCACACCGGGAAGCCATACCCGGTCAGGTAGACCATGTCGATGTCGGAGGCACGCAGCGCGATGCCCTCCTCGACGATCTTTGCGCCCTCGTTGACGAGCGAGTACACCAGCCGGTGCACGATCTCATCGTCGCTGATCCTGCGCGGCGTGATGCCGAGCGACTTGCGGTGGTCCTCGATCATCTTCACGACCACCGGCGACGGGATCGCGTCGCGCTTGCCAGCGTGGTAGTCGTACCAGCCGGCGCCGGTCTTCTGGCCGAAGCGGCCCATCTCGCACAGCAGATCCGCGGTCTTGCTGTACCGCAGGTCGGGCTTCTCGACGTAGCGGCGCTTGCGGATGTACCAGCCGACGTCGTTGCCGGCCAGATCGCCCATGCGGAACGGCCCCATCGCGAAGCCGAAGCGCTCGATCGCCTTGTCGACCTGCTCGGGCGTGCAGCCCTCCTCGAGCAGGAAGCCCGCCTGGCGGCTGTACTGCTCGATCATGCGGTTGCCGATGAAGCCGTCGCAGACGCCACTGACCACGCAGGTCTTGCGGATCTTCTTGCCCAGGTCCATGACCGTGGCCAGCACGTCCTTGGCGGTGGCCTTGCCGCGCACCACCTCGAGCAGCTTCATCACGTTGGCGGGGCTGAAGAAGTGGGTCCCGATGACGTCCTGCGGCCGCTTGGTGAAGGCAGCGATGCGATCGACGTCGAGCGTGGACGTGTTGGTCGCCAGGATCGCGCCCGGCTTCATCACTTCGTCGAGCGTGCGAAACACCTTTTCCTTGACGTCCATGTCCTCGAAGACGGCCTCGATCACCATGTCGGCGTCCTTGAGGTCGTCGTAGCGCAGCGTGGTGCTGAGCAGGGCCATGCGCTGCTGGTACTTGTCGTCCTTGAGCTTGCCCTTCTTGACCTGCGCCTCGTAGTTCTTGCGGATCGTCGCCACGCCGCGGTCGAGCGCCTCTTGCTTCGTCTCGAGGATCACCACCGGCAGGCCGGCGTTGAGGAAGTTCATGCTGATGCCGCCGCCCATCGTGCCCGCCCCGATCACCGCGAGCTTGCGGATCGGTCGCAAGGGCGTGTCGGCGGGCACGTCGGGGATCTTGCTGGCAGCGCGCTCGGCGAAGAACGCGTGCCGCAGTGCCTTGCACTCCGGCGTGAGCATGAGCGAGACGAAGGCATCACGCTCGTATCGCATGCCGTCGTCGAACTTCAGCTTGAGCGACTGCTCGACGCAGTCGACGCAGCGCGGCGGCGCCGGGTAGTGGCGTGCCACCGCCTTGACGGTGTTGCGTGCGAACTGGAAGTAGGCGTCGGCATTCGGGTGCGTGACCTTGAGGTCTCGAACCCGCGGCAGCGGCCGAGCGTCGGCGATGCTGCGCGCATAGGTCAGCGCGCCTTCGAGCAGGTCTCCGTCGATGACCTTCTGGAAGAGCTGCTGACCCGGCAGCTGGGCGAGCAGCTCGCTCTTGACCGGCTCGCCGCTGACGATCAGGTTGAGCGCGTTCTCCACGCCGAGCACCCGAGGCAACCGCTGGGTGCCGCCGGCGCCCGGGACGAGCCCGATCTTCACCTCGGGCATCGCCACCTGCGCGCCGGGCGCGGTCACGCGGTAATGGCAGCCGAGAGCCAGCTCGAGGCCGCCGCCCATCGCCACGCTGTGGATCGCCGCCACGACCGGCTTGGCGCTCCCCTCGACGACGGCGATCACGCTGAGCAGGTTGGGCTCGGCCAGCGCCTCGGGCTTGCCGAACTCGCGGATGTCGGCGCCCCCGGAGAACGCCTTGCCGGCGCCGGTGAGCACGATCGCCTTGATCGCCGGGTCGGCCTGGGCACTCTCCAGCCCGGCGACGATGCCGCGCCGGGTGGCCAGGCCCAGGCCGTTGACGGGCGGGTTGTCCAGGGTGATCACGGCGACATCGCCGCGGGTCTCGTAATTGGCGCTCATGACGGGCTCCGGTAACGAAAATCGAACGATCGTTCGTTTCGGCGGCCATCTTAGCGGCCGCCGCGTCGGGGGTTTGTCGCTGCCGTGACAGGCGCACCCGGCCGGGACGGCCCGGTCAGACCTCCAGCCACTCCTTGCGGATGTAGGCGTTGGCGCGCAGGTCCGCGGGCGCCCCCTCGAACACGATCGAGCCGTGGCCCATCACGAGGCAGCGCTCCGACACCTCGAGGGCGATGGTGAGCTTCTGCTCGACCAGCAACACCGAGATGCCGCGCCGCTTCAGTTCGCGAAGGTACTCGGCCACCAGTTCCACGATCTTGGGTGCGAGGCCCTCGGTGGGCTCGTCGATCATGATGAGGTCGGGGTCGCCCATCAGCGTGCGGCACAGCGTGAGCATCTGCTGCTCGCCGCCGGACAGGACGCCCGCCTCGGTGTGCTGCCGCTCCTTCAGGCGCGGAAACATGCGGTACATGTCGTCGAACGACCAACGCGGGTCCTTCTTGCCGCTCTTCTCGCCGAGCATCAGGTTCTGGTGCACGGTGAGGGTCGGGAAGATGTCGCGGTTCTCCGGGACGTAGCCGATGCCCATGTGCGCGATGTGGAAGGCCTCGCGGCCCAGGATCTCCTGGTCGCGCCAGCGGACCGAGCCCGTGCCCTCCACCAGCCCCATGATGGTCTTGACCGTGGTGGAGCGTCCGGAGCCATTGCGCCCGAGCAACGCGACGATCTCACCTGGCGCCACCTGCAGGTTGACCCCGTGCAGCACGTGGCTCTTGCCGTAGAAGGCGTGGACGTTCGTGAGCTTGAGCATGGTCAGGCCCCTGCGGCTGCGGCCTGCTGGTCGGCGAGCACGGAGCCCAGGTAGGCCTCCTGCACGCGGGCGTTGGCGCGCACCGCGTCGGGCGTGTCGAAGGCGATCACCTCGCCGTACACCAGTACCGCGATCTTGTCGGCCAGGCCGAACACGACGCCCATGTCATGCTCCACGGTCAGCAGCGTGCGGCCCTGCGTCACGTCACGGATGAGGTTCACGAAGCGCTTCGTCTCGCTCTTGCTCATGCCGGCGGTCGGCTCGTCGAGCAGGACGACCTGCTGGCCGCCGGCAATCGTGATCCCGATCTCGAGCGCGCGCTGCTCGGCATAGGTGAGGTTCATCGCCAGGACATCCCGTCGCCGGTCGAGCTTGATCATCTCGAGCACTTCGTCGACCCGGTCGGTGACGTCGCGCAGGTCGGCGAGGAAGCGCCAGAACGCATAGCGGTGGCCCTGGCTCCAGAGCACTGCGCAGCGCAGGTTCTCGAAGACCGACAGCCGCGTGAACAGGTTGCTCACCTGGAAGCTGCGCGACAGGCCCAGCCGGTTGATCTGATAGGGGGTCTTGCCGTCGATGCGCTGGCCGTTGAGCAGGATTTCGCCGGACGTCAGGCCGAAGCGACCGCTGATCAGGTTGAACAGCGTGCTCTTGCCGGCGCCGTTCGGCCCGATGACCGCGACGCGTTCGCCCGGCATCACTGCGAGACTGGTGCCACGGATGATCTCGGTCTTGCCGAAGCTCTTGCGCACGTCGCGCAGTTCGACCGCGGGGGTGGCAGGCGTGCTCATGTGGCGATCGCCTCCCGGCGCTTGATCTCCTTCTCGATCTCGGCCTGGGTGTCCCCCCACTGGCGCACGAAGTGCCGCCGGACGACCTCGAACAACGAGATCCCGACGACGAGCACGAAGACCGCACCGAACCACGCGTCGACGCTCTTGGCGTTCAGCGTCGCACCCATGTAGCGCATCTCCGGCCCCAGCGCCTGGTTGAGCTGGAGGTGGTAGACCATCTCGATGATCGCGCCGGCCCCCACCAGCACCGCGAGTCCGCTGCCCGCAAGCGCCAGGTAAGAGGCCAGCAAGGGCCGGAGCTTGCCGAACGCGGCCACTCGCAGGTTCATCATGATCAGGCTGGAGATGCCACCCGGCGCGTACATCACCATGAAGGTAAAGATGAGGCCCAGCCACAGCAGCCATGCCAGGGTCAGCTCCGACAGCAGCACCAGCGCGATGACCATCAGCACCGCGCCGATGATCGGGCCGAAGAAGAAGATCGCACCGCCCAGGAACGTGAACAGCAGGTACGCGCCGGAGCGCGTGGCGCTGACGACCTCGGAGGTGACGATCTCGAAGTTCAGCGCCGCGAGACCGCCTGAGATGCCCATGAAGAAGCCCGAGGCGATGAACGCGAAGTAACGCACCATCTGCGTGCTGTAGCCCACGAACTCGACACGCTCCGGGTTGTCTCGGACGGCATTGAGCATTCGGCCCAGCGGCGTGCGCGTGAAGGCGAACATGGCCGCCGTGCAGATGAAGGTGTAGACGGCGATCAGGTAGTACAGCTGGATCTGCGGCCCGTAGGTGATGCCGAAGAACGGCTGACCGGCCACGCGGTTGCCGCTGATGCCGCCTTCACCGCCGAAGAAGCCTGGGAACATCAGCGACATCGCCCACACGAGCTCGCCGACCCCCAGCGTGATCATCGCGAACGGCGTCCCGGCCTTCTTCGTCGTCACGTAGCCGAGCAGCACCGCGAACAGCATCCCGAACACACCGGCGACCAGCGGGATCAGGCTGACGGGCAGCGCAAGCTGGCCGTTGGACACCATGTTCAGCGTGTGGATCGCGAAGAACGAGCCGAGCCCGGAGTACACCGCATGGCCGAAGGAAAGCATGCCGCCTTGGCCGAGCAGCATGTTGAATGCCAGGCACGCGATGATCGCGATGCCCATCTGGGACAACATGTTGAGCGACAGCGCACTGGTGAACATCAGCGGCGCGACCAGCAGGACGATCCCGTACAGACCCCAGACGATCCAGCGGCCCACGTTGTACGGCTTGAAGCGGTAGACAGCGGTGGTCATGCGAACTCAGGTCAAGCCCACAGCGCGGGCACTAGGGCGTTCTCGAGGCATGGGGTGCCGCGCAGGCACAACGTGGCACCCACGCTCACCCCTCCCGCGTCCCGAACAGACCCTTCGGCCGGAACACGAGGATCAGCACGAGCAACAGGTACGGCAGGATGGCGGCAACCTGGCTCATCTTGACGCTCCAGACCGCGTAGCCGAAGGTCTGCGGGGTCACGGTCATCCCGAGCCAGGTCAGGAGATCGCTCAGTGACCGGTCGCTGCCGACCGCGAAGCTCTCGATGACGCCGAGCCCCACCGAGGCGACGAATGCGCCGGCCAGGGAGCCCATGCCCCCGATCACGATGACCGCGAACACGACGGCGCCCACGGCCAGCGCCATCGAGGGCTCGGTGACGCGCAAGGCGCCGCCGATCACGCCGGCCAGCGCGGCCAGCGCCGTCCCGCCGCCGAAGACCAGCATGAAGACCCGCGGCACGTTGTGTCCCAGGGACTCGACGGTCTCGGGGTGCGTCAGCGCCGCCTGGATGACCAACCCGATGCGAGTGCGCGTGAGCAGCAGCCACACCGCCACGAGCATCAGGATGGCGATGGCCATGCCGAACGCGCGGAACTCAGGGAACTGGGTGCACACCGCACCGGCTGTCGTGCGGCAGATCTCGGGCGGTGCGCCCCAGGCGAACGACAGCGAATCGGGAAGGTCGACGATCGTGAACAGCGGCCCCTGCAGTGACGGTGGCGGCCGGAAGTCGACGGCGCTGCGCCCCCAGATCAGCTGCACCAGCTCCAGGATGATGTAGCTCAGGCCAAAGGTGATGAGCAGCTCGGGCACGTGGCCGAACTTGTGGACACGTCGCAGCGCAAAGCGTTCGAACAAGGCGCCCATCAAGCCGACCAGAGGCGGGGCCAGCAGCAAGCCCCACCAGAACCCGACCACCTGGGTGATCGAGTAGGCCACGTAGGCACCCACCATGTAGAAGCTCGCGTGCGCGAAGTTCAACACGCCCATCATGCTGAAGATCAGCGTGAGCCCCGAGGCCAGCATGAACAGCAGCAAGCCGACGCTCAAGCCGTTCAGCAGCGAGATCAGGAAGTAGGAGGCGTCCATCCGAGGGTCGGTGTCGATGCCGTCACGGTGCCGAGCCTGGCACTTGACGTGGCACGCGACAACGCGACGCCCGCTGGTGGCGGGCGTCGCGAGTCGCTCGGGACAGGGTCAGCTGGGCCGTGCCTCAGCCGCCCGGGCGCTTCATCTGGCAGGACGTCGGCGTGGCGGCCACGTAAGCCGGCAGCTCGCGGATCGGCTGGAAGTTGAAGCCGGTGTTCTCCACGCTGTACGGATTCTTGGCGTTCGCCTTCGCCCACTCGGTGATGAAGAGCGGCTGCAGCAACTGGTGGTCCTGCTTGCGCATTTCCACCTCGACGTTGTTGAAATTGCGGAACTTGATGCCGCTCATTGCCGCAGCCACCTTGACCGGGTCCGTGCTCTTGGCGGCCGCCATGCCGGCCGACAATAGGGCCAGCGCCGTGTGCGTCTGCAGCGTGTACCAGTCGTCGTTGAAGCGCTTCTTGAACTCATCCTGCAGCTGCAGGATGCCGGGAACCGAGTTGTGGCCGATGGCCACGACCCGGACCTTGCCGCCGACGCCAGCGGCCATTGCCGTGGGCACGCCACCGGTCACCGCGTAGTAGGTGTAGAAGTTGGCGTTCAGGCCGGCGTCCTTCGCAGCCTTGATCAGCAGCGTCAGGTCCTGGCCCCAGTTGCCGGTGACGAC